>NZ_JBEOUO010000022.1:110287-120912 GCF_040302485.1 Streptomyces sp. NPDC126499
CTTGTGATCTGTGGGGGCTGCAAGCTCGCCCGGCGCGGCGTGGGGGCGGCGGCCCCCGCCGCACCCCTCCCCGGAGCACCCATGACCCGCCGCCGCCCCCTCCTGCTCACCCTCGCCGTCACCGCCGTCGCGCTCGCGGGCTGTGCCGCGCCCGTGGCCGAGGCGCCGAAGGGCCCCACGGTGCCGGCCCCGCGGATCTCGGTGACCGCCGCCCCCGCACCGGCGGCGCAGCTCGCCACCACCCCGATGCCGCGCTCGAGGCCCGTACGGGTACGGGTGCCCTCGGCCGGCGTCGACGCCGCGCCCCTCCTCGACCTGGGCCTCAACCCGGACGGCACCGTCGAGGTCCCGACCGTCGCCCAGGCCGACCGGATCGGCTGGTACGACAAGGGCGTCACGCCCGGCGAGACCGGGCCGGCCGTGCTCATCGGGCACTACGACACCGCCGAGGGCCCCGCCGTCCTGCGGAACGTGGGCCGGATCCACGTCGGCGACCGGATCACCGTGACCCGCGCCGACGGCAAGGACGCCGTCTTCCGGGTGCGCGAGCTGGAGCAGGTCGACAAGAAGGCGTTTCCACGCGGAAGGTCTACGGCGACACCACCCGCCCGGAGCTGCGGCTGATCACCTGCGGCGGCGAGCTCGTCGGCGGCCACCGGCCCGACAACATCGTCGTCTACGCCGACCTCGTCACCGCGGGCGCGTGAACGCTGAGGCAGAATCGGGCGCATGACGACGTCCGAGCCGCCTTCCGCACAGCCCTCCGAGCCCGACCGCAAGGAGCAGGTGTTCCGCTCGCGCATGGGGATCGCCGGCGGGGTCTTCCTGCTCGGTCTCACCCTGCTCTTCGGCGTCGACACGCTCGTCCGCGGGGAGGGCGACGACCCCTGGGTGGCGCTCGCGACGATGTTCCTCCTCGTCCCGCTGATCGTCGCCTTCACCATCCGGCCCGCCGTCCACGCCGACGACCGGCGGCTGCGCGTCCGCAACCCCTTCCGCACCATCACCCTGCCCTGGGGCACGATCGCCGACATCCGCGCGAGCTACTCCAGCGAGGCCTTCACCCAGGACGGCGCCAAGTACCAGCTCTGGGCCATCCCGATCTCCCTGCGCCAGCGCAAGCGCGCCGCCCGCCGCGCCGCCACCGCCTCCCAGGACGACCCGCTCGGCCGTACCTCGGCCACCGCCGACGTCACCGACACCGCCTCCCGCGTCGCCTCCGCCGACCAGACCGTCGCCGATCTGCGCGAGCTGGCCGAGCGCCTCGGCAAGCGGCCCGAGACGCAGGGCGAGCCGCAGATCCGGTGGGCGTACGAGATCCTCGCGCCGGCCGCCGCCGGACTCGTCCTGCTCGTCGTCCTCCTCGCCCTGCGCTGAGGCCGCCGCGCGCCGAGGCCCGGCCGCGCGCCGAGCCGCCGCGCGCCGAGGCGCCGCAGGGGAACTGCCGAGGCGCGGCCGCGCGCCCGGCCCCGGCCGAGGCCCCGCCGCGCGCCGGTGCCCCGCGCCCGGCCCCGGCCGAGCCCCCGCCGCACGGCTCACGGCTCACGGCTCACAGCGCGCGGCTCACGCCGTACGGCTCACGGCTCGCAGCGCGCGACTCACGCCGTACGGCTCACGGCTCGCAGCGCGCGACTCACGCCGTACGGCGCGCGGCTCACGGCGGGCCGTGCCACACCAGGAGCATGTAGCCCCCCAGCCACGCCGACGACAGCGCCGCGCCCCCGAGCACGAGGGCGGCCACCGGGAGCCGCGCCCGGGCCACGGCGACGGCCACGGGCAGCAGCAGCGGAAAACCCGGCAGCAGGAAGCGGGCCCGCGGGAAGTACACGCCCCCGCTGCCCAGGACCACGAGCAGCAGCACCCCGGTGAAGACCAGCAGCGGCAGCGGCTGACGGTCCGCCACCGACAGCACGTACAGGGCCGTGAACAGGATCAGGACCACCGAGACCGCCACCAGGAACAGCTGCGGCCGGCGCGCGTACACCAGCAGCTCCCGCAGCACCTCCAGGGTTCCCAGGCCGCCGTCCCACTCGTTCTCCCACGTCCGCTGCACCGCGAAGTAGCCGTCCCAGCGGCCGAGCCGCAGCCCCACCCACCCCACGAAGCCCAGCCACCCCAGCGGCGCCGCGAACGCGGCGGCCAGCGCCACGGCACGGTCCCGGCCCGCGCACCGGCGGGCCGCGACCAGGGCCGCGACCGACACGGCGGCCGCCACGGCGATCCCGGTCGGCCGGGTGAGCCCGGCCGCCACCGCGAGGCCCGCCGCCCACTCCCAGCGGCCGTCCAGGGCCGCGTACAGCGCCCAGGCCGCCAGCGCCGTGAACAGCGACTCCGTGTAGCCCATCCACTGCACCACCGCCGCCGGCGCCGCCCCCCACAGCACCGCCAGCACCGCGCCCGTCCGCGGCCCGTGCAGCCGGTCGCCGACCGCGAACACCCCGAGCGCGGCCAGCAGCGAGCACACCCCCGCGAGCACCAGGGCCACCGAGGCGCGCGAGCCCGGGGTGACGGCAGCGAAGGCCTTGATCAGGACCGGGTAGAGCGGGAAGAACGCCAGGTTGTTGTGGTTGGTGCGGGTTCCGAGCTCGTGGTCGTAGCCGTGGTCGGCGATCCCCAGGTACCAGTTCGAGTCCCACGAGGTGGCGATCGTCGGCCAGACCCCGTGCCCTTTGAGGTGCGTCCAGCGGGCCAGGACGACCAGGCCGAGGAGCCGTACCGCCAGATAGCCCAGCAGGGCCGGGACCGCCCGCCGCAGCAGCCCGGGGCGGGGGCCGGGCACGGGACCGCGTCCGACGGGAGCGGAGGGGCGCGGGATCAGCACCTGGGACACGGAGGACACCGGGTCACCCTGTCCCCGGCCCCGCGGGCACGGACCGCGCGTTACGTCACCTGCCGTACCGAATTCACCCGGAAGGGGAAGCGGCGGGAGGAAATCCGGACAGCGCCCACGAGCGCCCACGAGGGGCCCCGGGGACCGCCCCGGACAAGGCCGAGGGCCCGTACGGAAACGATTCCGTACGGGCCCTCGGCCTTGTCCGCGCCGCGCGCCCGGCCTCACAGACCGGCGGCCTCCGCCAGGTCCTTCTTGATCGCGGCCAGCACGTCGGACGCCGTGGCCCGCGCCGTCCCCAGCTCGCTCGCGTCCGCGACCGGGACCACGACCTCCAGGTAGCACTTCAGCTTGGGCTCGGTGCCGCTCGGCCGGACGATCACCCGGGCCTTGTAGTCGCCCTCCAGGTAGTAGCGCAGCCCGTCCGTCGGCGGCAGCGACTCCGTACCCTTCGTCAGGTCCTCCGCCGAGACCACCGTGAGGCCGGCGAGCCGGACCGGAGGCTTCTCGCGCAGCGCCGCCATCGCGTTCGCGATCACGCTCAGGTCCTCGACCCGCACCGACAGCTGGTCCGTGGCGTGCAGACCGTGCGCCACCGCCAGGTCGTCGAGCAGATCGCCGAGCGTGCGGCCCTGCTCCTTCAGCTCCGAGGCCAGCTCGGCGACGGCCAGCGCCGCCGTGATGCCGTCCTTGTCGCGCACGCCCTCCGGGTCGACGCAGTAGCCGAGCGCCTCCTCGTAGCCGTACCGCAGGCCCTCCACGCGGGCGATCCACTTGAAGCCGGTCAGCGTCTCCTCGTGGCCGACGCCCGCCGCCGCGGCGATCCGGCCGAGCAGCGAGGAGGACACGATCGACTCCGCGAACACGCCCCGCGCACCCTTGTGCACCAGGTGCGCGGCGAGCAGCGCGCCCACCTCGTCGCCGCGGAGCATCCGCCAGCCGCCCTCGACGGAGGCGTCCGGCACGGCCACGGCGCAGCGGTCGGCGTCCGGGTCGTTGGCGATCACGATGTCGGGGCCCACGGCCCGCGCGGCCTCGAAGGCCAGGTCCATCGCGCCCGGCTCCTCCGGGTTGGGGAACGCGACCGTCGGGAACGCCGGGTCCGGGTCCGCCTGCTCGGCGACCAGCGCCGGCGGCGGGAAGCCGTGCCGGGCGAAGGCGGCCGTCAGGACGTCCTTCCCGACGCCGTGCATGGCCGTGTAGACGGTCCGCACGCTCCGGGGGGAGCCGGGGGTGAGCACGGCGTCCGTACGGGCCAGATAGGCCTCCAGGACCTCGTCGCCGAGCACCTCCCAGCCGCTGTCCGGCCGGGGCACGTCGGCGAGCGCGCGGACCGCGTCGATCTCGGCGGCGATCTCCGCGTCGGCGGGCGGCACGATCTGCGAGCCGTCACCCAGGTACACCTTGTAACCGTTGTCACGCGGCGGGTTGTGGCTCGCGGTCACCTCGACGCCCGCGACGGCACCCAGATGCCTTATCGCGTACGCCAGGACGGGCGTCGGCAGCGGGCGCGGCAGCAGCGCGGCGCGCAGCCCGGCGCCGGTCATGACGGCGGCGGTGTCGCGCGCGAAGTCGGCGGACTTGTAGCGGGCGTCGTAGCCGATGACGACGAGACCACCGGTCTGCCCCTTCGCCTTCAGATACGCGGCGAGTCCGGCGGCCGCGCGGATGACCACCGCGCGGTTCATCCGCATCGGGCCCGCGCCCAGCTCGCCGCGGAGTCCGGCGGTGCCGAACTGCAGGGTGCCGGCGAAGCGGGCGGCGAGCTCGTCGCGCGCGGCGGCGCCGCGGTCGAGGAGCGCGCCGAGCTCCTCACGGGTCTCCGGGTCGGGGTCCTCGGCGAGCCACGCCTGGGCGCGGGTGAGGAGGTCGTCCTGGGTCACGGTGCGTGTGCCTTTCGGTGGAGCGGGGCGGTGGAGCCGGGCGGTGGACGGGGCGGGCGGTGGCGGAGGAGGCCGCCGCTGCGCGGAGCCTTTCCCCACCCCGCCCCTTCCCGTAACCGCGGGCTCCACCCCGAGGCCCCCGCGCCTCGGAAGAGGACACGGCCGTCGAACCGTACGGGGGCCGGGCCGGAGCCCCGGTCACGGGGCACCCGGAGGAACGGTGCGGAGGACTCAGATGCGGTCGAGGACCCGCGTCAGCAGCTCGCCCATCCGCGCCGCCGAGTCACGGCCGGCCTGGAGGACCTCCTCGTGGTTCAGCGGCTCGCCGGAGAGGCCGGCCGCCAGGTTGGTGACGAGGGAGATGCCCAGGACCTCGGCGCCGGCCTCACGGGCCGCGATGGCCTCCAGGACGGTGGACATGCCGACCAGGTCGCCGCCCATGACGCGGACCATGTTGATCTCGGCCGGGGTCTCGTAGTGCGGCCCGGGGAACTGGACGTAGACGCCCTCCTCCAGGGTCTCGTCGACCTCCTTGCACAGCGCGCGCAGCCGCGGCGAGTACAGGTCGGTGAGGTCCACGAAGTTGGCGCCGACGATCGGGGAGGCGGCCGTCAGGTTGATGTGGTCGCTGATCAGGACCGGCTGGCCGGGGCGCATGCCCTCGCGCAGACCGCCGCAGCCGTTGGTCAGGACGATCGTCTTGCAGCCGGCGGCGACGGCGGTGCGGACGCCGTGGGCGACGGACGCGACGCCACGGCCCTCGTAGAAGTGGGTGCGGCCGAGGAAGACCAGGGCGCGCTTCTCACCGATCTTGTACGAGCGGATCTTGCCGCCGTGGCCCTCGACGGCCGGCGGCGGGAAGCCGGGCAGCTCGGTGACCGGGAACTCGGCCTCGGGCGCGCCCAGGGCGTCGACGGCCGGGGCCCAGCCGGAGCCCATGACCAGGGCGACGTCGTGGTTCTCGACTCCGGTCAGCTCGCGAAGGCGTGCTGCGGCGGCCTCGGCGGCCTCGTACGGGGTGGCAGTAGCGTTCACTGACTCTCTCGCCTCGGGGAGGGGGGTCCGAGGGAAGCCCCGGACGGATTTGATACGCGCAGAAGCCTAGCCCGAGAATCCCTACGCGCGTAGATGACAGCGCGCACGGAGCTGCGATCGTTGTCTTGTCGTTTCCGACGAACGTCGGATGAGCGACCCGGCGAGCGCCGTGCACGACCTGGCGAAGGCGGATGAGCGCCCGGCCCTCGAAGCCCCGCGAAGGCCGGGTGAAGGGCCGACGAAGGCGTCTCCGACCCGGACCGGACCCCGTGCTCCCGGGGCCGGGGCCGGTCAGCACGGACGCTTGCGCAGCTCCATCACGTAGTCGTGCGGCGCCCCCGCCGACTCGGCCGCGTCCGCGACCTCGCCCAGATAGCGGGCCGAGGGCAGCCCGCCCTCGTACGCGTTGAGCACGTACACCCACGCCGGCTCCTCGCCGTCCAGGGTGTGCACCCGCACCCGCATCCGCCGGTAGACGTCGAGGCCGACGCCCTCCCAGCGGTCCATCGAGTCCTCGTCCATGGGAGCGATGTCGTACAGCGCCACGAAGACCTGCGAGCGCGGCGCCTCCACGATCGTGGCCAGCGCCCCCTCCCAGCCCATCTGCTCCCCGCCGAAGGTCAGCCGCCAGCCGTTCAGCCAGCCCGTGCCGCGCAGCGGCGAGTGCGGTGCGCGGCGGCTCATCAGCCGCGCGTCGAGGTTGCCGGCGTAGGCGGCGTAGAGCGACATGGGGTCGAGGGTACGGGAGGGGGCGGGGTGGCCGGTGACGCCCGTGGTGGGGGCCGTGGTCAGGGCCGTGCGACCCGGCCGCAGGGCCTTGGGACGGCCCCGGCGCGAGACTCGCCCGTACGTACGGGACAATGGGGTACGCACTTGAGGCGTGCGGGACAATGGCGTACGCACTGCAGCCCACGGGGGGCTCCCCCCGGCAGAACGAGAGCGCGAGGCGTAGATCCCAGTGACCCGGATCGTGATCATCGGCGGCGGACCCGGCGGATACGAGGCGGCCCTGGTGGGCGCCCAACTCGGCGCGGAGGTGACCGTCGTCGACACCGACGGCCTCGGCGGCGCGTCCGTCCTGACCGACTGCGTGCCCTCCAAGACCCTGATCGCCACCGCCGAGGTGATGACCACCTTCGACTCCTCCTACGAGGAGCTGGGCATCATCGTGGCGGACGACACCCCGCACATCGAACAGTCGGCCCGGGTGGTCGGCGTGGACCTGGGCAAGGTCAACCGCCGTGTGAAGCGGCTCGCGCTCGCCCAGTCGCACGACATCACCGCCTCCGTCACCCGGGCGGGCGCCCGCGTGCTGCGCGGCCGCGGCCGGCTCTCCGGGCGGCAGGCGACGGACGGCTCCCGCCAGGTGGTCGTCACGGCCGCCGACGGCACCGAGGAGACGCTGACCGCCGACGCCGTCCTGATCGCCACCGGCGGTCACCCGCGCGAGCTGCCGGACGCCAAGCCGGACGGCGAGCGGATCCTGAACTGGACCCAGGTCTACGACCTGAAGGAGCTCCCCGAGGAGCTCATCGTGGTCGGTTCCGGCGTCACCGGTGCCGAGTTCGCCGGCGCGTACCAGGCGCTCGGCTCCCGGGTCACCCTCGTCTCCTCCCGTGACCGCGTGCTCCCGGGCGAGGACCCGGACGCCGCCGCGGTCCTGGAGGACGTCTTCCGCCGCCGCGGCATGAACGTCATGGCCCGGTCCCGCGCCGAGTCCGCCAAGCGGGTGGGCGACCGGGTGGAGGTCACCCTTTCCGACGGCCGGGTCATCTCCGGCACCCACTGCCTGATGGCCGTCGGCGCCATCCCCAACACGGCCGGAATGGGTCTGGAGGAGGCCGGCGTCCGGCTCAAGGACTCCGGTCACATCTGGACCGACAAGGTCTCCCGGACCTCCGCGCCCGGCGTCTACGCGGCCGGTGACGTCACCGGCGTCTTCGCGCTCGCCTCGGTGGCCGCCATGCAGGGCCGGATCGCGATGTACCACTTCCTCGGCGACGCGGTGGCCCCGCTCAACCTGAAGACGGTCTCCTCCAACGTCTTCACCGACCCGGAGATCGCCACCGTCGGCTACACCCAGGCCGACGTGGACGCCGGCAAGATCGACGCCCGGGTCGTCAAGCTGCCGCTGCTGCGCAACCCCCGGGCGAAGATGCAGGGCATCCGGGACGGCTTCGTCAAGATCTTCTGCCGTCCGGGCACCGGGATCGTGGTCGGCGGCTGTGTCGTCGCCCCGCGCGCCAGCGAGCTGATCCATCCGATCTCGATCGCGGTCGACAACAATCTGACCGTTGAACAGATCGCAAATGCTTTCACTGTGTACCCCTCCCTGTCGGGCTCGATCGCGGAAGTGGCACGGCAGTTGCACACCCGAAAGACCACGGCCGAGGCCTGAGGTCCCGTACGGCCACCGGCCCCACCTGCGGGAACGGTTCGCCGACTCGGACAACCCCCGGCAAGCCGGGGCATAGCCATGGCGAAGAGCGGATCAACGGCGGGGTCCTCCATACCACCTGGGGACCCCGCCTGTGTGCATCTTCTGCAATTCGGCGCATAGTGCTGAAAACTATCGGCGGGTCACGTTACTGTCAGTTTCGTGTTCGCTGCAGAACGTCGCCAGTTGATCCTCGAAATGGTGCGTGCCAATGGAGCCGTGTCGCTCCGCGAGCTCGCCCGCGTCGTCCAGACCTCAGAAGTGACCGTACGGCGGGACGTGCGGGCGCTTGAGGCAGAAGGACTCCTCGACCGCCGGCACGGCGGTGCGGTGCTGCCGGGCGGGTTCACGCGAGAGTCCGGCTTCCCGCAGAAATCCCATCTCGCGACCGCCGAGAAGACCGCCATCGCCGATGTCGCCGCGAGCCTCGTCGACGAGGGCGAGGCCATCGTCGTCGGCGCCGGCACCACCACGCAGGAACTGGCCCGCCGGCTCGCCCGGGTGCCCGGCCTCACGGTCGTCACCAACTCGCTGCTCGTCGCCCAGGCCCTCGCCCACGCCAACCGGGTCGAGGTCGTCATGACCGGCGGCACCCTGCGCGGCTCCAACTACGCGCTGGTGGGCAGCGGGGCCGAGCAGTCGCTCCAGGGGCTGCGGGTCTCCCGCGCCTTCCTCTCCGGCAGCGGACTGACCGCCGAGCGCGGCCTGTCCACGTCCAACATGCTCTCCGCGAGCGTGGACCGGGCGCTCGTGCAGGCGGCGGCGGAGGTCGTGGTCCTCGCCGACCACACCAAGCTCGGCACCGACACCATGTTCCAGACGGTGCCGACCGACGTGATCACCCGCCTGGTCACGGACGAGCCGCCGCCCCACGACGAGCGGGCCGCCACCGAGCTCCAGGCCCTGGCCGACCAGGGCGTGCAGATCGCGGTGGCCGGCGCCGGCGCCCCGACCCACGGAGGCGAGCAGCAGCACCCCCCGAGCGGCGGCCGCCCGCGCCGTGACCTCCCGCTGCCGGGGCAGCGCGGCCGGATGCCGGGCGGCCAGTTCCGCGGCGGCCCGGGCGGACCGGGTGGCAGCCCGCTCACGAGCGAGGTCCTGGCGCC
This sequence comes from Streptomyces sp. NPDC126499, assembly GCF_040302485.1. Taxonomy (NCBI): domain Bacteria; kingdom Bacillati; phylum Actinomycetota; class Actinomycetes; order Kitasatosporales; family Streptomycetaceae; genus Streptomyces; species Streptomyces sp. NPDC126499. The sequence continues at coordinate 119,579 of NZ_JBEOUO010000022.1, forward strand.
CGAACGACCGGCACGCGTCGCGGACATGCGCCGCCGCTGAGGGAGGGGGGCAGGGGGACGGGGGCGGGGCAGCCCTCAGGTCGTACGGTCAGGTCTTCAGGCCCCGTACGGTCACGACTTCAGGCCCCGTCTGGTCCTGTCCTCAGGCCCCGTACGGTCAGGTCTTGAGGCCCCGTCTGGTCCTGTCCTCAGGTCTCGTACGGTCCTGCCCTCAGGCCCCGTACGGTCAGGTCGAGCAGCCGGTCGGCCAACTCCGGGTCCTCCGGGGAGCGTTCGGCGGCCAGGGCGATGGCGTTGGTGAGCTTCATCAGGTCGCCGATCGACACGTCGGAGCGGACGGCACCCGCCTCGCGGGCACGGTCGAGCAGCGGAGCGCCCGCCGCCCGTAGCGGCTCGCTGCATCCCGCGAGGGCCGAACTCCCGTCGGGGGCCGCGGACATGAGGGCGATGGACAGCCCCCGGTACTCGCCCGCGTGGGCGATCAGAGTGCGCAGCCAGCTGACGAGCGCGGCGCACGGGTCGGGAGCCTCGGCCAACTCCGCCGAGCGGCGCAGCAGCGCCGCGAGAGCGTCCTGGAAGACGGCGCCGAGCAGCGCCTCCCGGCTGGGGAAATGCCGGTAGAGGGTCCCGATGCCCACTCCGGCGCGGCGGGCGATGTCCTCCAGGGAGGCGTCCGTGCCGTGCGCGGCGAAGGCGGCGCGGGCCTCGGCCAGCAGTCGCGCGTGGTTGCGGCGTGCGTCGGCGCGCATCCGAACTCCTTCCGCCGATGTCCGGGCTGGATGTCACGAAGGGCCCGCAGGCGGTGGATGCCTGCGGGCCCTTCGTACCGTACGCGTACCGTACCGGTGCCGGACGTCAGTCCTTGATCTCGCAGATGGCGGCGCCGGAGGTGAGGGAGGCGCCGACCTCGGCGGTGAGGCCCTTGATCGTGCCGGACTTGTGGGCGTTGAGGGGCTGTTCCATCTTCATGGCCTCCAGGACGACGATGAGGTCGCCTTCCTTGACCTCCTGGCCTTCCTCGACCGCGATCTTGACGATGGTGCCCTGCATCGGGGAGGCGAGGGTGTCGCCCGAGGCGGTCGGACCGGACTTCTTGGCCGCCCGGCGCTTCGGCTTGGCGCCCGCCGCCAGGCCCGTGCGCGCGAGGCTCATGCCGAGCGAGGACGGCAGGGAGACCTCAAGGCGCTTGCCGCCGACCTCGACGACGATGGTCTCGCGGCCGGTCTCGTCCTCTTCCGCTTCGCCGCCCGCGGGGGTGAAGGGCTTGATGTCGTTGACGAACTCGGTCTCGATCCAGCGGGTGTGGACGCGGAACGGGTCGGCGGTGAAGTCGG
>NZ_JBEOUO010000023.1:0-112064 GCF_040302485.1 Streptomyces sp. NPDC126499
CCGGCGGCCGCTGCCCGAGGCGGCCAGGCGCCGGCTGGGCCAGCTCCTCGCGGGCCGGGCCGCGCCCGCGCCGTCCGGGGGGCGGCGCGGGGCGGTGCCGGATCTGACCGAGCTGCTGCCCCAGTGGCTCGCCGCCGCCAACGAGCACGGTTACCGCGCGCCGGCGGCCGCCCTGCCCGCGCTGCTCGACGCCGCCCGCGCGAGGACGGATCTGCGGCCCCAGGCACTGGCCTTCGCCGGGCCGCGCGGGCTGTGGCTGGCCCGGCTCAACCCGGAGTGGAAGTTCGCGCTGCGCGGGGCCGGCGGGGGCGGCGCGCTGCCCGACCCGCACGACGGGGAAGCGGTCCTGGCCCTGTGGGAGGAGGGCCTGTTCGCGGAGCGGGTCGCGCTGCTCTCGGCCGTACGGGCCGAGGACCCGGCCCGGGGCCGGGAGCTGCTCGCCTCCACCTGGGGCGCGGAGCGCGCCGAGGACCGGCTGATGTTCCTGGACTCGCTGCGGGCGGGGCTCGGCCCGGCGGACGAGGAGTTCCTGGAGGCGGCGCTGTCCGACCGCAGCCGCAACGTCCGCGCGACGGCCGCCGAGCTGCTGTCCGCGCTGCCGGCCTCCGCGCTGGCCGCGCGGATGGCCGAGCGGGCCGCGTCCTGTGTCTCCCTCGACCGTACGGAGGGGGCGGAGCGGATCGTCGTCGAGGCACCGCACGAGTGCGACGCGGGCATGCGGAACGACGGCGTGGTGCCCACCCCGCCCACCGGTCGCGGCGAGCGTTCCTGGTGGCTGGGCCAGCTGGTCGAGGCGGCGCCGCTGGACTGCTGGCCGAGGCGGTTCGGGGGGCGCGGCCCGGAGGAGATCGTCGCCCTGCCGGTCGCGGACGACTGGCGCGGCGAGCTGCACGCCGCCTGGTGCCGGGCGGCGGTGCGCCAGCGGAACGCGGACTGGTCCCGGGCGCTGCTCGGCTCCCCGGCTGCCCCGCAGGCCACCGGCCCCGGCACGTCCTCGCTCGCGGAACGCGCGCAGTTGCTGTCCACGCTCCCGGCGGAGGAGCGGGCGGTGTGGGTGGCGTCGTTCATAGCGGCGCACGGCCTGTCGGAGGCGTTCCAGCTGCTCGGCGTCTGCGCGGTGCCGTGGGCGGAGCCGCTGGGCCGGGCCGTCGTCGACGCCCTGGACATCGCGCGGGACGCGGGCAGCTATCCGTGGAGCTTCAGCGGGGTGATGGGCCTGGCCGAGCGCTGCCTGTCCCCGTCCGCCGCGCCCCAGCTGGCCGCGCTCACCGCGCTTCCGGACGAAGCGGAGGACGCCTCCCCCGGCGCGGGCGGCTACTGGTCGGAGGCGTTCCGGCGCCTGGTGGCGACCCTGGAGCTGCGGGCCGCCATGCACGCGGAGCTCAGTTCACCCTGATGGCCCCACGCTGTCGGCGCCTCACCCCGTGCACGGCGACGGGGCGGCCCGGGTCCGTGAGCCGGGCCGCCCCGTCGGTGCGGTGATCGCGCCGTCAGGCCGCCACGCGGACGTTGGCGTTCACCCAGTCCACGATCGACGCCGTCGTCGCGCCCGGGGTGAAGATCTCCGCCACGCCCTTCTCCTTCAGCGGCGCGATGTCCGCGTCCGGGATGATGCCGCCGCCGAAGACCTTGATGTCCTCCGCGTCGCGCTCCTTCAGGAGCTCGAGCACCTTCACGAACAGCGTGTTGTGCGCGCCGGAGAGGATCGAGAGGCCGATCGCGTCGGCGTCCTCCTGGATCGCGGTGTCCACGATCTGCTCGGGCGTCTGGTGGAGGCCCGTGTAGATGACCTCCATACCGGCATCGCGCAGCGCCCGCGCGATCACCTTGGCCCCGCGATCGTGGCCGTCGAGACCCGGCTTGGCGACCACCACGCGGATCGGACCGGTCACACCCATCACTGCCTCCACATGCGACCCCCGCGCCTGATTGCCGGGGAGGTGAACGAACGTTATCGACAGCATCCCGCACGCGGCCGTTTCGCGGTGGGCAGCGAGGGGGAAATCACACGTGGGACATTGTTCGCTCCGCTGGAGGAGCCGCCCGGGGTCGCCGTAGACCGCGCCGCCAGCCGCACGGCACGGACGTGCGGCGCACCGCCGCACGGGACGGAGGCCGGTCGATGGCACTCACCCCCACCGCACTCAGCCGGATCCCCGGACGGTTGGCCGACCGGATCGCCGACCGGATCGCCGACCGGATGAAGGCCACGGCCCTGGAGCTCGCGGTCCTCGCAGGCCATCTGGTGCTCTACCCCTCAGGGCTCGTGGCCGAACGCCGCGGCCGGCCGGACACCGCCGCGTCCCTTGGTGCCCGCCCCGTCGTCCTGCTCCACGGCTTCGTGGACAACCGGTCCGTCTTCGTCCTGCTGCGCCGCGCCCTCGCCCGCCACGGCCGTGACCGTGTCGAGTCGCTCAACTACTCCCCGCTCACCTGCGACCTGCGCTCGGCCGCCGAGCTCCTCGGGCGGCGGATCGAGGAGTTGCTCGCCCGGACGGGACACGCCGAGGTGGACCTGGTGGGCCACAGCCTGGGCGGTCTCATCGCCCGCTATTACGTACAGTGCCTCGGCGGTGACGCCCGGGTGCGCACCCTCGTCATGCTGGGCACCCCGCACGCGGGCACCACCTTCGTGCCGCTGGCCGACGCCCATCCGCTGGTGCGCCAGATGCGGCCGGGTTCGGAGGTGCTGCGGATGCTCGCGGGTCCGGCGCCCGGCTGCCGCACCCGCTTCGTGAGCTTCTGGAGCGATCTGGACCAGGTGATGGTGCCGGTGGAGACGGCCCGTCTCGACCACCCCGATCTGATCGTCCACAACGTGCGGGTCAGCGGCGTCGGGCACCTCGCCCTGCCGGTGCATCCGACGGTCGCCGTGGGCATCCTGGCCGCCCTGGACGACGGCGAGGCCGCGACGGACGCCCGGGGCGGATCGTCAGGGTCCGCTTCGGTCGCCTGACGGGCCACCAGAAGGTCTCCGTTCTTCGAACGTTCTTCGAACACAGAACCAAAGCTCTTCCCTCAAGGCGCCGAAAGACGGCCGATTGCCCGTTTCCTGGCGGCTCGAAACCCGCCGAAGATTGTCGGGCGCGCATACCGCCGGGTACAGTCACGCCACTGCTTGACCCCCCGCTTGACCCCCTGCTGCCGAGGCGAGAGAGAAGTTGGTGAACGACCAGCACCCCCACGCCGGGTACGTCACGGACGCCACCCAGACCACGGGCAGCTTCGCCGTCGACCCACTGTTCGGCACGTACGACGCCGGATACGACGCAGGTCAGGCCGGTTACACGGACTACTCGGCACAGTCCGACCAGCACGGGTACAGCGGTTACACCGACTACAGCGGCCAGTGGGACACCGGCTCCCCCGACGCGTACACCGCCACCGGCCAGTGGGACGCCACCGCCTGGACCGAGGCGCAGCAGACCGGCCCGTACGAGGCCGCGGCCTTCGCCTCGTACGACACCACCGGCCAGTGGGCGACGCCCGCCTTCGAGACCGGCACGTACGACGCCACCGCCTGGAACCAGGGCGCGCCGGAGCCGCTCGTCCCGCAGCAGTACACCCCGGAGCACCACCCCGAGACGGTCGCGTATGACACGACGGCGTACGACACGAGCGGGTACGAGACCGGCGCGTACGACCCGACGGGGTCGTACGACACCCCGGCGGCGTACGACGCGACGACCGCCTACGAGGCGAACACGGCCTACGACACGACGGCCGCGTACGACACCATCGCGTACGGCCAGGAGCAGCAGGAGCAGGACCGCCTCGAAGCCTTCCACGGCGCCGAGACCATGGTCGCCCTCCAGCTCGACCCCGACCTCGCCCCCGACCGCGACCCCGGTCTCGACACGGACCTGGACAGCGTCGACGTCACTCCCGAGGCCGTTCCCGCCGCTGCCGCCGCGGGCGCCCGCCCCGTACGCCGTTCTTCCGGCGGTGGCAGCCGTGGCCGGCGCCGTACGCCCGCCAAGCGGTCCGCGCTGCTGACCGTCGCCGTCCCGTCGGCCTGCGTGATGGGCGTCGCCGGCATCGCCGCCGCCTCGGTGAGCGGGCTCACGGACTCCGGCGCGGACGGCAAGGACGACACGACGACCCTCGCCGCCGCCGATCCCGCCTCGGTCAAGCAGGTCGCCGCCAACAGCAAGCTGGACACCCAGCTCGCCGCGCTCAGCGCCGACGCCCGCGACTTCGGCGACCGGGCCAGCCGCACCCAGGAGCGCATCGACCTGAAGCTCCGCCAGGAGGCGGAGAAGAAGAAGCGCGAGGAGGAGGCGGCCCGCAAGGAGGCCCTCCGCCCCAAGTTCTGGCTGCCGGTGAAGCTGCACCAGCTCAGCGCCCGCTACGGCCAGTCCGGTGTGAACTGGATGTCCGTGCACACCGGCATCGACTTCCCCGTCCAGTACGGCACGCCCGTGATGGCCGCGACCGACGGCACCGTCCGCACGCAGTGGAACAGCGCCTACGGCAACATGGCGATCGTGACCTCCCCGGACGGCACCGAGACCTGGTACTGCCACCTCAGCAGCACCAAGATCCGCTCCGGCAAGGTCAAGGCCGGCGACGTCATCGCGTACTCCGGCAACTCCGGCAACTCCACCGGCCCCCACCTCCACTTCGAGGTCCGGCCGAACGGCGGCGCGGCGATCGACCCGCTGAGCTGGCTGCGCAGCCACGGTCTCGACCCGACCAGCTGACGCACGAGACTCGGCTCGACATACGAGGAGGGGCCCCGACCGACGTCGGGGCCCCTCCTCGTATGCCCACGGCTCCTACAGCTTCTCGACCGGCGCGTACCGCAGCAGCAGCCGCTTCGGCTTCTCGTCGCCGAAGTCGATCGTGGCCTGCGCGTCCGCGCCCACGCCCGTCACCGCCATGACCGTGCCGAGGCCGAACTGGTCGTGGGTGACCCGGTCGCCGACCTGGAGCGAGATCACCGGCTTGTCGTTGGTGCGCCGGGTGGCGAAGCCCGAGGGGCCGGAGCGGGTGCGCGAGGAGGAGAGCGAGGACGTGATGCCCGAGGTCGGCCCGGCGGGCTTGGCCATCGGACCGGTCCGCTTCCACTCCAGATACGTGGCGGGGATCTCCTCCAGGAAGCGCGACGCCGGGTTGTACGAGGGCTGGCCCCAGGCGCTGCGCATCGCGGAACGGGTCAGATAGAGCCTCTCGCGGGCGCGCGTGATGCCCACGTACGCGAGGCGGCGCTCCTCCTCCAGCTCCTTGGTCTGGCCGAGGGCCCGCATGTGCGGGAAGACGCCGTCCTCCATGCCGGTGAGGAAGACCACCGGGAACTCCAGGCCCTTGGCGGTGTGGAGGGTCATCAGGGTGATGACGCCGGAGCCCTCCTCGTCCTCGTCGGGGATCTGGTCGGAGTCGGCGACGAGGGCGACCTGCTCAAGGAACTCGGCGAGCGATCCGCCCTCTTCCCCGCGCTCCTGCTCGAACTCCAGGGCCACGGCGGCGAGTTCCTGGAGGTTCTCGATGCGGGTCTCGTCCTGCGGGTCGGTGGAGGCCTGCAGCTCGGCGAGGTAACCCGTCCGTTCGAGCACGGCCTCCAGGACCACGGCGGGTCCGGCGCCCGAGTCGACGATGGTGCGCAGCTCCTCCATGAGCGTGTTGAAGCGCTTGACGGCGTTGGCGGAGCGGGCCGCCATGCCGTACGCCTCGTCGACGCGCTTGAGCGCCTGCGGGAAGGTGATCTTCTCGCGCAGCGCGAGGGCGTCGATCATCGCCTCGGCGCGCTCGCCGATGCCGCGCTTGGGGACGTTGAGGATGCGGCGCAGCGGCACGTTGTCCTCGGGGTTGGCGAGGACGCGCAGGTAGGCCAGGACGTCGCGGACCTCCTTGCGCTCGTAGAAGCGCACGCCGCCGACGACCTTGTAGGGCAGGCCGACGCGGATGAAGATCTCTTCGAAGACGCGGGACTGGGCGTTGGTGCGGTAGAAGACGGCGACGTCGCCGGCCTTGGCCTCGCCGGCGTCGGTGAGCCGGTCGATCTCGTCGGCGACGAACTGGGCCTCGTCGTGCTCGGTGTCGGCGACGTAGCCGGTGATCTGAGCGCCGGCGCCCGCGTTGGTCCACAGGTTCTTGGGGCGGCGGGACTCGTTGCGCTCGATGACGGCGTTGGCGGCGGACAGGATCGTCTGGGTGGAGCGGTAGTTCTGCTCCAGCAGGATCGTGGTGGCGTCCGGGTAGTCCTCCTCGAACTGGAGGATGTTGCGGATGGTCGCGCCGCGGAAGGCGTAGATCGACTGGTCGGCGTCGCCGACGACGCACAGCTCGGCCGGGGCGAGGTCCTCGTATCCGGTGCCGACGAGCTCGCGGACGAGCGTGTACTGGGCGTGGTTGGTGTCCTGGTACTCGTCGACGAGGACGTGGCGGAAGCGGCGGCGGTAGTGCTCGGCGACGTCGGGAAACGCCTGGAGCAGGTGGACCGTCGTCATGATGATGTCGTCGAAGTCCAGGGCGTTGGCCTCGCGCAGCCGCGCCTGGTACATCCGGTACGCCTCGGCGAGGGTCTTCTCGAAGCCGTCGGCCGCCTGGTCGGCGAAGGTCTCCTCGTCGATCAGCTCGTTCTTGAGGTTGGAGACCTTGGCGCTGAAGGACTTGGGCGGGAAGCGCTTGGGGTCGAGGTCCAGGTCGCGGCAGACCAGGGCCATCAGGCGCTTGGAGTCGGCGGCGTCGTAGATCGAGAAGGAGGACGTGAAGCCGAGCTTCTTGCTCTCCCGGCGCAGGATGCGCACGCACGCGCTGTGGAAGGTGGAGACCCACATGGCGTTGGCGCGCGGGCCGACGAGCTGCTCGACGCGCTCCTTCATCTCGCCGGCGGCCTTGTTGGTGAAGGTGATCGCGAGTATCTGGCCGGGGTGGACGTGCCGGGTGGCCAGGAGGTGGGCGATGCGGTGGGTGAGCACCCGGGTCTTGCCGGAGCCGGCGCCGGCGACGATGAGCAGGGGGGAGCCGGTGTGGACGACGGCGGCGCGCTGCTGCTCGTTCAGCCCGTCCAGGAGCGCGGCGGGGTCCACGACGGGGCGGGGAGCGCCGTCGCGGTAGTACGCGTCCCGGGGGGCCGGGGGCGCGTCGAAGTGGTCCCCGAAGAGGTCGTGCGGAACCTCCTCCGCGGCCGGGGCGCCGTGGTGGTCGTCCTCGGGCGGCGGCGGAGGCTCCTCCGAGGAGTGGTTCTGGAGGCTCGCCAGGAAGCTGTCGTCAAAGAGGCTGTTGCTCATCGCTCCACGAGTCTAGGACGCCGGACTGACAGTCCGCTCCTGTCTCCCGAAGTGACGGGATTCTCACGGAAGGTGACGCTCCGGTTCAGGTCACGAAAATGTATCGGGCATATCGCGCATCGGCCTTCCCAGCCGTCCCACGGCTCGCTAGCGTGCTCGCCCAAGCGGCCCGTCCCCCCCTCTCTCCCCACCGTCGGCGAACCACGCCGAGCGGGCGGCCCACGCCGAGCCCGGCCCGCTCCCCCCATGGGCCTTCACCGCACGCCGTGCGCGGGTTCACCGCGCGCAACGGGTGCCCTTCGGCGTCCACGGAAGGAGATGCCGGCCTTGGCGTCCCACCGCAAGCCGCGCCCGCCCCGCCCCCGCGCCACCGCCTTCGGTGTCACGACGGCGGCCCTCGCCTCCGTCACCCTCCTCTCCGGACAGAGCGCTCAGGCCGCCCCGGCCGCGCCCGCCGAGCCGACGGTCGAGGAGGTCCGGAAGAAGGTCGACGAGCTGTACCGGCAGGCCGGTGCGGCGACGCAGGAGTACAACCGCGCCAAGCAGGCGACCGACCGGCAGCGCCGCGAGGTCGACCGGATCCTCGACGACGTGGCCCGCCGTACGGAGGCGATCAACGCCTCGCGGCGCGCGCTCGGCTCGTACGCGGCGGCCCAGTACCGCATCGGCGTGGTCGGCCCGACCGCCACCCTGATCTTCGCGGACAGCCCGCGGGACTACTTCGACCAGAGGCATCTCCTGGACCGGCTCTCGGCGCGGCAGCACGCGGCGGTCGCGGAGTACGAGGCACAGCGCGCCGCGGCGGCGAAGCGGCGGGCGGAGGCGGCCCGGGGTCTGACGGAGCTCACCGCCTCGCAGAAGGCGCTGCGGAGCAGCAGGCAGAACGTCCAGCGCAGGCTCGCGGAGGCGCGGACGCTGCTCGCGAGGCTGACGGCGGAGGAGAAGGCCCGGCTCGCGGAGCTGGAGCGCCGGCGGGAGGCCGAGGCCCGGCGCAAGGCGGAGGAGCGGGCGAAGGCGGAGGCGGCCGCGCGGGCGGCGGCCGAGGCCGAGCGCGAGCGGCAGGAACGGACCCGGCCGACTGCCGCCCTCACCCCGACCACTCCACCGTCCGCCGGCTCCTCGTACGAGGCGAAGGCCGCCGAGGCGATCGCCTTCGCCCGCGCCCAGATCGGCAAACCGTACGTCTGGGGCGCGACCGGCCCGAGCTCCTACGACTGCTCCGGCCTCACCCAGGCCGCCTGGCGCGCGGCCGGCGTCGACCTGCCCCGTACGACCTGGGACCAGGTGAAGGCCGGCACCCGGGTCACCAGCGCCGGCCTGCTGACGGGCGATCTCGTGTTCTTCTACGACGACATCAGCCACGTCGGCCTCTACATCGGCGCCGGCAAGATGATCCACGCCCCGAGGCCGGGCGCGTACGTCCGGGAGGAATCGATCTACTCCATGCCGATCTACGGCGGCGTGCGCCCGGCCTAGCCGTCGTGGCGTCCGGTCAGACCCAGAGGGTGGCGATGAAGATGTTCGCCATGGTGAGGCCGCCGACCGCGCCGAACAGGCCCTTGTCGATCTTCTCCTCGTCGCGCTTGACGTAGACGAGGCCCAGGATCACCACGAGGACGGCGAGCTTGATGCCGATCTTGAGGTTGTTCACGGCCTGGTCGTCGGCCTGGTTGAGCCCGACGAGGGCGATACCGGTGATGAGCATGGTCAGGGCGCCGTGCAGCATGCCCGGGGTGAAGCGGGCCGTACCGGCCCCCATCGCCTTCATCTGGGAGAGGAATCCGCCGAGCAGGGCGGCGATTCCGATGATGTGCAGGGCGACGAAGACATGAATGAGTACGTCCATGGGGCGGAGCCTAACCGGGGCCGATGGGGGCCATAGCACCGGCCTCGGGGCGGGGCCACCCGGTCCGGGGCTTCGGTCAGGGGACCGCAGGAAGGGCCGTCCGGGCAGGGCCCCGGGCGAAAGGAATCGGTCCAGGAACGCCATCTGACGCCAATAGCGGTCAACTCCCCGCAGCCGGGCGGCGGCCAGGCTTAGCGTCCTCCCCCAGGTGACCGGCTCCCCACCACCGCCGTCCTCGGCGGTCGTCGGTCGCCCCCGCCGAGAAGAACCGGCGGCGGCCCGTCTCCCCTGTGCGGGCCGCCGCCGGCCCCGGCGGGCAGCGTCCCCCACAGGGAGAGGATGTGACCCGCCCTCGTGGCAGCGCACCGCAAGCCCAAGCAGTCCCCTCTCGGCGGCCAGGCCGCCCGCACCGCGGCCACCCTGGCCCTGGCCTCCGCCGCCACCGCGACCGTCTTCCAGGGATCCGGGCATGCCGCGCCGCGGCCCACCCCGGCGCAGGTGAAGGCCCAGGTCGACCGCCTCTACGAGGAGGCCGAGGTCGCGACCGAGAAGTACAACGGGGCGAAGGAACAGGCCGACCGGGCGCGGGCCGCCTTCGACCGGCTGCGCGACGAGGCCGCCCGCAGGACCGACCGGCTCAACCGCTCCCGCGAGACCCTGGGCGCGTTCGCGGCCGCGCAGTACCGTTCCGGCGGGCTCGACCCGGCGATCCAGTTGGCGCTGACCTCGAATCCGGACCAGTACCTGCGACGGGCCGCGCTCGCCGAGAAGGCCGGGGACCGGCAGGCCGCGGCCCTCGCCTCCGTACGACGTGAGCTGGCGGCCGTACGGCAGCTGCGCGGCGAGTCGGAGGTCCGGCTGCGGGAGCTGCAGGCCCACGAGGCGGAGCTGCGGCGGCAGAAGACCGCCGTGCGGGGCAAGCTGGACGCGGCCCGCGCGCTGCTCGCCCGGCTCACCGCCGAGGAGCGGGCGCGCTACGCGGCCGCGGCGGCGGCAGGCGGTCACGGCGGGGGCTCCGGGGGCCCGGCCACGGTCCGGGCCGACCGGGACTCCGCGGTGCGCGGACCGATCACGGCACCGACCACCCGCGCCGCCGAGGCGATCGCCTTCGCCCGGGCGCAGCTCGGCAAGCCGTACGTGTGGGGCGCGACCGGCCCGTCCGGCTTCGACTGCTCCGGCCTCACGCAGGCCGCCTGGCGCGCGGCGGGGGTGTCGCTGCCGCGCACCACCTACACCCAGATCAACGCGGGCCGCCGCGTCTCGCGCTCCGAACTGGCCCCCGGCGACCTGGTCTTCTTCTACTCCGGCATCAGCCATGTCGGCCTCTACATCGGCGGCGGGCAGATGATCCACGCCCCCCGCCCCGGCTCCCCGATCCGGGTGGCGCCGATCGACGAGATGCCCTTCGCGGGCGCCACGCGCGTGGGCTGACACCCGCGGCAGGCCGGGACCCTCCGGGTGTACGGCCGCCGCCGGCCGCTCCGGTCGGCGGGGGCGCTACACCAGGCGGCGGGCCGTCGCCCAGCGGGTCAGCTCGTGCCGGTTGGAGAGCTGGAGCTTGCGCAGCACCGCCGAGACATGGGACTCGACCGTCTTCACCGAGATGTAGAGCTGCTTGGCGATCTCCTTGTACGCATAGCCGCGGGCGATCAGGCGCAGCACCTCCCGCTCCCGCTGGGTGAGCCGGTCCAGGTCCTCGTCGACGGGCGGCGCGTCCGTGGAGGCGAAGGCGTCCAGGACGAAGCCGGCCAGGCGCGGTGAGAAGACGGCGTCGCCCTCCTGGACCCGGAAGATCGAGTCGACCAGGTCGGTGCCGGTGATCGTCTTGGTGACATAGCCGCGGGCGCCGCCGCGGATCACGCCGATCACGTCCTCGGCCGCGTCGGAGACCGACAGGGCCAGGAAGCGGACCGGGTGCTCGGTCGCCGCCATCAGGCTCGCGCAGCGGCGCAGCACCTCGACGCCGCCGCCGCCCGGCAGGTGGACGTCGAGGAGGACGACCTCGGGGCGGGTCGCGGTGATGACCGTGACCGCCTGGTCCACGTCGGCGGCCTCGCCGACCACCTCGACACCGGTCACGTCGGTCCGGCCGATCTCGGCCTGCACCCCCGCGCGGAACATGCGGTGGTCGTCGACGAGCACGACCCGCACCCGGCGCTCCGTGCCCTGCGCCCCGTTCCCGGTCTCGGTCCCGGTCTCGGTCCCGGCCTCGTCGCTCATCCGTCCGCCCTCTCCATCTCCAGCTCCACTTCCGTGCCCCCGCCCGGCACGGATCTGAGCCGCGCCGATCCGCCGTTGCGCTGCATCCGGCCGATGATCGATTCTCGTACGCCCATCCGGTCGTCCGGCACCGCGTCCAGGTCGAAGCCGGGCCCGCGGTCCTTGACGGAGACGAAGACCGTCCGGCCCTCCACCTCCGCGAAGACCTGGACGGGGCCGCCCTCGCCACCGTACTTGGCGGCGTTGACCATCGCCTCGCGCGCGGCCTGCATCTGCGCGCCGAGTCTCTCGTCGAGCGGGCAGTCGCCGACGACCACGACCTCCAGCGGGACACCGTGCTTGTCCTCGACCTCGGCCGCGGACCGCTTGACCGCCTCGGCGAGGGTGGTGGGCTCCTCGTCCTCCTCCTTGCCGGTGCCCTCCGGCCGGTACAGCCAGTTGCGCAGCTCCCGCTCCTGGGCGCGGGCCAGCCGGCGGACCTCGCCGGGGTCTTCGGCGTTGCGCTGGATCAGGGTGAGGGTGTGCAGGACGGAGTCGTGGACGTGGGCGGCGACCTCGGCGCGCTCCTGGGCGCGGATGCGCAGGGTGCGCTCCTCGCTCAGGTCCTGCGACATGCGGACCAGCCACGGCCCGGCGAGGAGCGCGATCCCGGTGAGGACCGCGACGGCGGCGGTCAGGGCCGTGCCCAGCTGGGCGACCGAGCCGCGGACGACGAGGAAGACGGCGAGACCGGTGCCGACCAGGGCGACGCCCACGAGTCCGCGGACCAGCTGGAGGACGCGGCGGCGCCGGTCGGGGTCGGTCCAGCTGGCCCGGCGGGCGTTGTCCGCCTGCCGCCAGACGAGGACGACTCCGACACCGATCAGCAGGGACGGCCAGATGTAGCGGCCGGCCTGCTTGTCGACGTTGAGGTTGCCGATGAACGCGGTGATCCCGAGCGCGAGGGCGATCAGGGCGAACACCTGGCCGCGGTCGGGCTTGCGGAGGCGTCTGCGGCCGTCCGGGGTGGTCTCGAACACGGGCCGGGGAGCGGAGCGGCCGCCGACACCGAGCGGGACGACGATCCAGAACACCGCGTACAGCAGCGCGCCGAGGCCGTCCGCGAGCATCAGCGCCACGAAGAACGCGCGGACCCAGATGACGGGCAGCCCGAGGTGCCCGGCGAGGCCGCGCGCGACACCGCCGAGCCACCGGCCGTCGGCGCTGCGGTAGAGCCTGCGCACGGGCGGTTCGTCGAGGTCGGTGACACGAGGGGCTGCGGACATGTACCGATCGTCACACGGTCGGCCGGTCGCGGACATCAGGGTCGGCCCGGATATCGACCCCGGAACCGTGTCGGGGTAGGGCACCCTCGGAAGATCAGGGTCGAGGCAGGGTCGGTCCCGGTGCCGCGGAGGGTCACGGGCGGTCACCATGGACGCATGACGAGTTCGACGCCTTCGCACCACGAGGCCCCGCCGCCGGCGGAGGCCTCGCCCGCCTCGCCGTTGCGGCGCTCGCGCGGGCAGAAGGTCGTGGCCGGCGTGTGCGGTGGTCTCGGCCGGCACTTCGACCTCGACCCGGTGATCTTCCGTGTCACGCTCGGCGTGCTCGCGGTGACCGGCGGCGTCGGGCTGATCTTCTACGGCTTCGCGTGGCTGCTGATACCGCTCGGGGACGAGGAGGAGAACGAGGGCCGCAGGCTGCTGACCGGCCGGGTCTCGGGCTCCTCGCTGAGCGCGGTGCTGATGGCGCTGGTGGGCTGCGGAATCTTCCTGTCGATGCTGCACAACGGAGGGACGCTGGCCTTCGCGCTCATCCTGTCGCTCGCGGTGAGCGGTGCGGCGGTCTGGTCGCAGCGGCGGCAGGCGGTGGTGGCCACCGCCGAGGAGGGCGGCCGGATAGACGCGGCCGCCGCGCTCGCGGTCGCCGAGGCCCCGCCGGAGACGAAGGCGCCGCCGCTGGTGGAGTTCCCGTCCTGGTGGCGGGACCCCATCGTCAAGGACGGCTCCACGGGGAAGGTGGCCATCGGCTATCTGTGGGGGCCGCACGGGATCCTCGACGAGGAGGGGAAGATCGACGGCGTGGTGCCGACGCCCGGCAGCCAGTGGGGCCCCGACCCGGCCACACGGGACCGCCCGGCCCCGCCGGCCCCGGTTCCCACGGGCCCGCCGTCCATCGGCGGCCTGGTGTTCCTGCTGGCCCTGATCGCGGGCGGGCTCGGCACCGGCCTGTCGTGGGAGGGGCATCCGCTGGGCACGAACCTGCAGATCGGACTGGTCGCCGCGCTCGCGGTGTTCGGGCTCGGGCTGGTCGTCAGCAGTTTCCTCGGCCGGACCGGCTTCGGCACGGTCTTCCTGATGATCGCGACCGCGGGGCTGCTCACGGTGGCCTCCGTGCTGCCCAAGGAGATCTCGACGGTCTGGGCGCGCGAGACCTGGCGCCCGGCGACGGTCGCGGCCGTGCAGCCGCGTTACGAACTGGGCACGGGTGTCGGCACGCTCGACCTGTCGGCCCTCGCCGTCCCGGCGGGGTCGACGGTGGTGACGCGGGTCGAGGTCGGTGCCGGCAGGCTGGAGGTGATCGTGCCGCGGGACGTGACGGTGAAGCTCCGGGCCCAGGCGGGCCTCGGCGATCTGCGACTGCCCCCGGAGAACCCGACGGTGGTCCCGCCCCCGTCGGTCGCTCCGCCGGCCGCCCCGACCGCCACCCCGACCCGTGCGCCGTCCGGTGCGCCGTCCGCCGGGGTGACCACAGGGGCGACCGCCGGGCCGACCACTGGGGCCCCGCCCTCGAGAGGCCCGACCCCACCAGCCGCGCCGACCGCGCCGACGGCGCCGTCGGCCGCGCACCCGGCGCAGGGCGACATCGACATCGCGCCGGACCTGGACGAGACCCGTACGCTCGCCCCGCCGCCGGGCGTCTCCCCGGGCGGCACGATCGACCTCTTCCTGGAGGTCGGTCTCGGACAGGTGGAGGTCGTCCGTGCTGGTTCATGAGTTCCGCCCCGGCCGGCTGATCCTGGGCTCGGCCGCCCTGACCCTCGCGGCCCTCTTCGCGGGGGACGCGGCGGGCGCCTGGTCGGTCGCCTGGTACGTGGTGTTCCCGGTGCTGTGCGGAGCGCTCGGTCTGGCGGCCGTGGCCTCCTGGACCGCCTACCGGGTACGGCGGCGGTCGGCGAGCAGGGCGTCGAGCGACAGCACGGGGGCACCGGCGAGCAGCAGCGGCAGCCAGGCCATGAGGTAGGCGAGGTCGTTGCCGAGGTAGTACGGGTTCACCTGCCAGCTGACCGTGAGCCAGAAGGTCAGCGAGATGAGGGCTCCGCCGAGCGCGGCCACCCGGGCGAAGAGTCCGAAGAGGGTGCCGAGTCCGACGGCCAGCTCGCCGAGGGCGATGGCGTAGCCGAAGCCGACGGGGCTCCTGAGGGCCAGGTCGACCAGGGCGGGGAGGGCCGAGGTCTCACGGACGCCCCGCATGACCTCGCCGATCGACTCGGGTCCGGAGTCCGCGAGGAAGGCGGCGTCGGTGAGCTTGTCGAGGCCGGCGTAGATGAAGGTGATGCCGAGGAAGATCCTCAGCGGGAGCAGCGCGTAGCGCGAGAGGAGCGCCCTGCGGTCCTCGGTGCCGCCGGAGCCGGCGTCCCCGAAGCCCCGGAGGCCGGGGCCCCTGGAGCCGCCGCCCGAGCCCGCGCCGGTGCCTTCTGCACCGTCGGCGCCCCGCGGGTTGCCGTAGCCACCGGGCCGGTCGCCGGGGCCCTGGTCGCTCGTTCCGTCCGTCCGTCCCGTCATCGCCGGCCGCCTCTCCACGCCCCGTAACTCGTCCAGGGATCCCGAGGTCCGATTCTCCTCGCATTCCCTGTGACACGACATCCCCCGGGGCTCGCGCCCGGCCCCGGACCAGGAGCACGGGTCAGTCGGGGACGGGTCCGTCGGGACGGGCTCGGGCAGGACGGGTCCCTCCGGACAGGGTCCTCGGGACAGGGTCCCTCTGGACGGGTCAGTCGAGGACGTCGATCGCGACCCGGTTGGTCTCGACGCCGGCAGCCGTCACCACCGAGACCTCGACCCGGCCCGGTTCCACGTCGGCGGGGAGGGGGACGGTCAGGGTGGTGTCGGTCGGGTTGGCGAAACCGCCGGGGACGGGGACGAGGGGCACATGGGCGTGGACGGGGCCGATCCGGACGACGAGCCGGGTCAGCGGGTCGGGCGCGCCCGCTCCCGGCGGGACGAAGCCGGTGCCGCGGATCTCGATGTCGTCGCCGGTGCGGATCGGGGCGTCGAGGTCGCCCGCCTCGCGGGCGCGGACGACCGAGAAGATCTTGGGCCGGCCGCCCTCGGCGCACTTGCCGAGGAGGTAGCAGGCGACGGAGACGGCGACGAGCAGCACCAGTGCCCAGGGCAGGTCGGGCAGCCGGTCGGGCGCACGGCCGAGCCGGACCGCGGTGAGGACGAGGACGGCCCCGGAGACAAGGACGTACTGGGTGTCGGTGAGGCAGGCGCGTCCGTCGTCGTCGCACAGCAGGTCGGCCGGCCGGGGCCGGTCGGCGCGGACCTTCTGCAGGCGGCGGCCCGCGACCCGCAGCGCCACGATCAGCCGGGCGGCGACGACGGTCCAGCCGACCAGGGCGAGCACGACGAGCAGCCCGGCGCCGCCGCCGAGCCCCAGGTCCACCTGGGTCGCGCCGGTGACCAGGCGCAGGGCGAGCAGGAGCAGTGCGTAGAGGGAGAGGAGGAGCCAGGCGGCGGCGACTGCGCGGGAGGTGGAGAGCCGGTTGTCCTCACCGAGGAGGAGGGCGAGGACCCCGCCGCGGTCGCGGTGGAGCCGGGCAGCGGCGGTCAGGGCGGCGGCGAGGAGAACGGCGGCGCCGAGGGCGGCCGTTCGGGTGCCGGTCCAGCCGGTGCCGAGGGCGAGGGCCGTGAGGGCCTGGCCGAGGAGCAGGGCGAGGACGGCTCCCCACACGGCGGCGAGGGTGCCGCGGTGGATCCGGACGGACCGTGCCGCAGCGGCCTCGCGGTCGCGCGCGGCGACGGTGCGGGCGGACTGGGCGAGTTCGTCGGAGACCCACTGCCGTGAGGCGACCGGCGAGTGGGCGAGGGCGGGCGGCACACCGTGTCCGGTGGCGAGCTCGTCGCGCCGGGCGAGGAAGGCGGCGACGGCCCGCCGGTGGCCGGAGCGTTCGCAGTGCGGGCAGGGCCCGTCCTCCGCGCTGTCCGACCCGCACTGTCTCGCCTCTTGCACCGCCACGGCGCCGCCCACTTCCCGGTCGACTCGTCCTCGTCAACTGGCCGTTGATTCTCGGGAATTGTGCCGCACCGAACGCTCCGCCCGAGCGCATTGCACACCTCGCGCGGGAGTGATTGAAGAGTCATCACATTGACGTAAGGACAGCCAAGTCCGTCACCAGGGTGTCTGCTACGACAGGAGTTCGGGCTCCTCACGGCTGATCCGCCGCCACAGGGGCTGGTAGTTGATCCAGGCCACCAGGTCGCTGCCGAGCTGCTCCCGGGTGGCGACGGCGTCGCGGTGGTCGATGAGCACCGGCTTGCCCGCGGCCCGAGCGGTCAGCTGCACCTGGGCGCAGCGCTCCATGGCGATGAACCACCAGGCCGCCGCGTCCACCGAGGAGCCGACGGTGAGCAGTCCGTGGTTGCGCAGCACGATCCCCTTGAAGCCGCCGAGGGCGATGGCGATCCGCCGGCCCTCCTCGGGATCGACGGTGACGCCGGTGTACGCGTCGTAGAGGGCGTGGTCCTGGTAGAAGGCGCAGGCCTCCTGGGTGATCGGGTCGATCAGCTCGCCGAGGGCGGCGAGCGCCCGCCCGTGGGTGGTGTGGGTGTGGGCGACGGCGACGACGTCGGGCCGGGCGCGGTGCACCTGGGCGTGCACGGTGAAGGCGGCCTGGTTGACGTGGTGGGCGCCGTAGACGACCTGGCCGTCGCCGTTGACGAGGATCAGGTCGCTCGCGGTGAGCTCGGCGAAGGGGGCGCCGAAGGGGTTCGCCCAGAAGCAGTCGGGGTGCTCGGGGTCGCGGGCGGTGATGTGCCCGGACACCCCCTCCTCGTAACCGAGCCGTCCGAAGATCCGCAGCGCCGCGGCGAGGCGCTGCTTGCGGTGCCGGCGCTCCTCGGCGGCCGTCGCGTGGACGGGCGGCATGGCGAAGTGGAGCTGCTCGGTGGGGACCGGAGCGGGCACGTGGCCGGAGCCGGGAGCGGCAGCAGGGGACGGCACGGGAACGGGCGTGGGAGCGGACGCCGGTGTCTCGGTCATGCGCCGGAAGGTAACGCCGGGCCGGGCAACGCACCAGAGGCCGTACGGAAACGGCGGAGGCCGCCGTCCCCCGGAGGGGCGGCGGCCTCACTGGCGTACGGGAGGGACTACTCCCACTCGATCGTGCCCGGCGGCTTGCTGGTCACGTCGAGGACGACGCGGTTGACGTCGGGGACCTCGTTGGTGATGCGGGTCGAGATGCGGGCCAGGACCTCGTAGGGCAGCCGCGACCAGTCGGCGGTCATGGCGTCCTCGGAGGAGACGGGCCGCAGCACGATCGGGTGGCCGTAGGTGCGGCCGTCGCCCTGGACGCCGACGGAGCGGACGTCGGCGAGCAGCACGACCGGGCACTGCCAGATCTCGCGGTCGAGACCGGCGGCCGTCAGCTCCTCGCGGGCGATGGCGTCGGCCTCGCGCAGCAGGTCCAGGCGCTCCTTGGTGACCTCGCCGACGATGCGGATGCCGAGGCCGGGGCCGGGGAACGGCTGGCGCTGGACGATCTCCTCGGGCAGGCCGAGCTCCTGGCCGACCATGCGGACCTCGTCCTTGAAGAGCTGGCGCAGCGGCTCGACGAGCTCGAACTCCAGGTCCTCGGGGAGGCCGCCCACGTTGTGGTGGGACTTGATGTTGGCGGTGCCGGTGCCGCCGCCGGACTCGACGATGTCCGGGTAGAGGGTGCCCTGCACGAGGAAGGCGACCTCTTCGCCGTCGGCGGCGCCCTCGGCGACGATCTCGGCCTGCGCCTGCTCGAAGACGCGGATGAACTCACGGCCGATGATCTTGCGCTTGGTCTCCGGGTCGGAGACGCCGGCGAGGGCGGTGAGGAAGCGCTCCTGGGCGTCGACGACCTTCAGCTGGACGCCGGTGGCGGCCACGAAGTCCTTCTCGACCTGCTCGGTCTCGCCCTTGCGCATCAGGCCGTGGTCGACGTAGACGCAGGTCAGCTGCGAGCCGATGGCCTTCTGCACGAGGGCCGCGGCCACGGCGGAGTCGACGCCGCCGGACAGGCCGCAGATGGCGCGCTTGGTGCCGACCTGGGCGCGGATGGCCGCGACCTGCTCCTCGATGACGTTGCCGGTGGTCCAGGTGGGCTCGATGCCGGCGCCGCGGTAGAGGAAGTGCTCCAGGATCTGCTGGCCGTGGGTGGAGTGCAGCACCTCGGGGTGGTACTGGACGCCGTACAGCTTCTTCTCGTCGTTCTCGAAGGCGGCGACCGGTACGACGTCCGTGGACGCGGTGACGGTGAAGCCCTCGGGGGCGGCGGAGCAGGCGTCGCCGTGCGACATCCAGACGGACTGCTCGACCGGGGTGCCCTCGAAGAGGGTGGAGCCGGCCTTGGTGACGTGCAGCGGGGTGCGGCCGTACTCACGCGCTCCGGTGTTGTCGACGGTGCCGCCCAGGGTGGTCGCCATCAGCTGGAAGCCGTAGCACATGCCGAAGACGGGGACACCGGCCTCGAAGAGCTCGCGGTCCAGGCGCGGGGCGCCCTCCGCGTACACGGAGGACGGGCCGCCGGAGAGGATGATCGCCTTCGGGTTCTTGGCCAGCATCTCGGCCACCGGCATGGTGGACGGGACGATCTCGCTGTAGACCCGGGCCTCACGGACGCGACGGGCGATGAGCTGGGCGTACTGGGCGCCGAAGTCGACAACGAGGACTACGTCCGGGTTGGTGACGTCGGGCGCGGCAGCGGGGGGCGCTGATGACACTTCGGCGGCCTTCCGGCGGTAGGAGGGGATCCCAGGGGGTTCCCCCGAAGGGGGCTATTTGTCGATTCTACCGGCGCGCCGCCGACGCCTTTCGTCTCACCATCCGAACCGGGGTGGCCTTCGTCTCACCATCTGGGCCCGGCTTGCCCCGGGACGGACGGAGGGGTCCATACTGGGCGCCATGCGCAAGCTCCCGACCTTCGTCTTTACCTATGGCAACCGGCCCACCGGCTGCCATGGTCGTGCTGCTTGAGCAACTGACAAGCGACTTCCCAGGCGCCCCGGGCCGACAAGGCCCGGGGCGTCTGGCGTTCCCGGGCCGTATCGCCCCGGGGCTCCCCGACCGACACCAGGAGCCCCCCGTGACCACCACCTCGACCGAGCAGACCGCCGCCGCCAAGACCCTCGCCGAGCAGACCGCCACCGCCAAGACGCTTCCCGCGCAGCCCCTCGCCGCCAAGACCCTCGCCGAGCAGACCGGTGCCCGCACCGACGAGGCCGCCGCGCTCATCGGCGGCGCCCGCGAGCGCATCGACGCGCTCGACGACCGGATCATCGGGCTGATCCAGGAACGG
This sequence comes from Streptomyces sp. NPDC126499, assembly GCF_040302485.1. NCBI lineage: Bacteria > Bacillati > Actinomycetota > Actinomycetes > Kitasatosporales > Streptomycetaceae > Streptomyces > Streptomyces sp. NPDC126499. The sequence goes on from NZ_JBEOUO010000023.1 coordinate 19,829, forward strand.
ATGGCCGTCTCGGCCGTCATCCAGGAGGCCCGCATCTCCTCCGGCGGCCGTCGGGTGAACCTGGCCCGCGAGATGGAGGTGCTCGGCCACTACAGGGACGCGCTGGGCAAGCCGGGCACGACGCTCGCGATGACGATGCTGGAGCTGTGCCGGGGCCGCGTCTGAGCGCCCGGAGGGCTCGCGGGCGCGCGTACGGGACGGGTCCCGGCGCGTGTGAGTGCTGTCCCGCACCCGAGTTCGGTCGCAGCCTCACCCGTACGGCGCGTGACCGGGCGCCGCGCCGCTTCGTTGATCGTGATGTCCGTGCCAGCCAGGGGCGGGCCCGAAAAAGACCACGCGTGGCTTCGCTGGGGCGTGTGACGTACCTCCGGTACGTCGTGGGACCTCGCCCCAGCGCGCGTGACCGGACGGCAGGGGACAGCAGCCCGGTCACCCATAAAGGGCGGTCGGTCCCGGGGACGCCCGGGACCGACCGCAACCGGCCGAACGACCCGAGACCCACCGTCCCGCTCCGCACCTCCCCACACCCCGCTCCCCCTCCCCACGTTCTCCCCCACCTGCTCCCTGCTCCCACCCTCGCGCGGCGCCCCACCCCCCCGGCGCCGCCGCCCCCGGCACCGCCGCAGCCCTGACGCGGTGCCCCTCCAGGGGCCTCGCGCCCGCGACCGGAATCGCGGCGCGGGGCCCCTGTGCCGTGTGTATCGAACCCACCGATCGATACGTGACGCGCGTCACATGAAGATCTCGTGAGAGAGCTACAACCAATCCCCCAGGTCACGGGTCATCTATGCAGCACCACCCAGAAACTGGAGGGGCGCTGCACTCGGAGGGGGGTGCAGCGCCCTTTCCGTTTTCCGGAATCCCCCTCCGGCCCCCTCGGGCCTCCGCGCCCCCTACGCCGGCTCGGCCTTCTTCACCGGATCGGCCTTCTTCACCGACCCCGCCTTCTTCACCGGCTCGGCACCCCGCACCGGCTCGGCCTTCTGCGGCGGCACGACCGGCATCCCCAGGAACGGCAGCTTCAGCGCACCGAAGGCCTCGGCCGGCACCGCGGGCGACTTCGGCTCGACCGGGGCAAGGCGCACGTACGCCTCGCCCTGGCGCGGGCGCGGGTCGGGCTCCCCCTTGTTGGGCCAGAAGGACATCGCCCGCTCCGCCTGCGCCGTGATCGTCAGGGACGGGTTCACGCCGAGGTTGGCCGAGATCGCGGCGCCGTCGACGACGGAGATCCCCGGGTGGCCGTAGAGGCGGTGGTACGGGTCGATGACGCCGGAGTCGGCGTCCGCGCCGATCGGGCAGCCGCCCAGGAAGTGGGCGGTGAGCGGGGTGCCCATGAGTTCGCCGATGTTGGAGCCGGCGAAGCCGTTGATCTCCTCGGCCATCAGCGAGGCGGCGCGGGTGGCGGCCTCGATCTGGGTCGGGTTGGGGGCGCCGTGGCCCTGGCGGGCGGTGAGCAGGCCCTTTCCGAGGCCGCCGGGCTTGCGGTAGGTGGTGAGGGAGTTGTCCAGGGACTGCATGACCAGGCCGATGATGGTCCGCTCCGACCAGCGCCGGTTGGACAGCGCGCGCAGGGCGAGCGCCGGGTGCTTGACCATCTCCAGGAGCCACTTGCGGACCCGGTGCGGGCCGTAGGGCACCTGGAGGACGGTCAGGCCGCCCATGGAGTTGGAGCCCTTGCCGTAGCGCACCGGCTCGATGTGGGTGTTGGCGTCGGGGTGGATCGACGAGGTGATCGCGACGCCCTTGGTGAAGTCGACCCGGTCCTTGCCGTGCTTCTTGCGGTAGCGGCGGTCGGTGGTCTGGGAGCCGACCAGTGCCTCGGAGTTGGTACGGGTCAGCTCGCCGAGCCGGGCGGAGAGCCGGGGCAGCAGCCCGGTGTCCTTCATCCGGTGCAGCAGGGTCTGGGTGCCGTAGGTGCCGGCCGCGATCACCACCCGCTGGGCGGTGAAGGTCCGGCCCGCGCCCTTCCTGCGGTTGTCGGTCGGCAGGGTCTTGACGGCGTAGCCGCCGCGCGAGTCCTCGGTGACGGCGACCACGGAGGTCATGGGGTGGACGACGGCGCCGGCCTTCTCGGCGAGGTAGAGGTAGTTCTCGTTGAGGGTGTTCTTGGCGCCGTGCCGGCAGCCGGTCATGCACTCGCCGCACTCGGTGCAGGCCCGGCGGGCCGGGCCCGCGCCGCCGAAGTAGGGGTCGGCGACCTCGCCGCCGGGCTTCGCCTTCGCCGTGCCGTCGGCATCGGCGCCGTCGCCGAAGAAGACGCCGACCGGCGCCATGTGGAAGGTGTCGCCGATCCCCATGGCCTGGGCGGTGGCCTTCAGGTGCACGTCGGAGGGCGTCATCGTCGGGTTGAGCCGTACGCCGAGCATCCGCTTGGCCTGGTCGTAGTAGGGCGCGAGCTCCGCGCGCCAGTCGGTGATGTCCTTCCACTGCGGGTCCTGGAAGAACGGTTCGAGCGGCTCGTAGAGGGTGTTCGCGTAGTTGAGCGAGCCGCCGCCGACCCCGGCGCCCGCGAGGACCATGACGTTGCCGAGCAGGTGGATGCGCTGGAGCCCGTAGAGGCCGAGCGCCGGGGCCCACAGGAAGTTCTTCAGGTCCCAGGAGTTCCTGGGCAGGGTGGCGCGGGTGAAGCGCCGCCCGGCCTCCAGGACCCCGACCCGGTAGCCCTTCTCGGTGAGGCGCAGGGCGGTGACCGAGCCGCCGAAGCCGGAGCCGACGACGATGACGTCGTAGTCGTACGCCTCTGAGTCGTCCTGATTCTGGGCAGGGGGTACCGCGGTCATGGCTCTCCTCGTACGAAAAGGGACTGCGAAACGGGTGCGGGTCAGCGCAGGCGCAGGGCCTTCATGACCTTCAGGGACGTGCTCATGAAGGCGGCGTACTTCTCGTCGTCCATCCCGAAGGAGGGGGCGAGCGGGACCAGCCGCTGCTGGGCGACGGTCTGGGCCTCGGTGAACTTGAGGATGCCCTCGGAGCCGTGGCGCCGGCCGAGGCCGGAGTCCTTCATGCCGCCCATCGGGGCCTGCACGCTGCCGTACGCGGGCGCGTAGCCCTCGTTGATGTTGACGGTGCCGGTGCGCAGCCGGGCGGCGATGGCGTGGCCGCGGCGGGAGTCGGTGGTCCACACGGAGGCGTTGAGGCCGTACGGGGTGGCGTTGGTCCGCTCGACGACCTCGTCCTCGTCCGTGAAGCGGTAGACGGAGACGACCGGGCCGAAGGTCTCCTCGGTGCAGACGGCCATCGGAGCCTCGACGCCTTCGAGGATGGTCGGCTCGTAGAACAGCGGGCCGATGTCGGGGCGGGCGACGCCGCCCGCGATCAGCTTGGCGCCCTTGGCGACGGCCTCCTCGACGTGCCGGGTGACGGTCTCGAGCTGCCGCTCGCCGACGAGGGAGCCCATGTCGGCGCCGTAGGCGAGGGAGTTGCCGAGCCGCATGGCCTTGGTGCGGGCGGCGAAGCGGGCGATGAACTCGTCGGCGACCGACTCGTGGACGTACAGCCGCTCGATGGAGATGCACAGCTGGCCGGCGGAGGAGAAGCAGGCGCGGACGGCGCCGGCGGCGGCCTTCTCGACGTCGGCGTCCTTGAGCACCAGCATGGCGTTCTTGCCGCCGAGTTCGAGGGTGACGCCGACCAGGCGGGCCGCGGCGCCCTGTGCGACCTCGCGGCCGGTGCGGGTGGAGCCGGTGAAGGAGACGTAGTCGGCGTGGCGGACGACCTCCGGGCCGACGACCGGGCCCTCGCCGAGCACGACCTGGAAGACCTCGGCGGGCAGACCGGCCTCGATCAGCAGGTCACGGGCCCACAGGGCGGTCAGCGCGGTCTCGGTGTCCGGCTTCATCACGACCGCGTTGCCGGAGACGAAGGCGGGCAGCGCGTCGCCGACCGACAGCTCCAGGGGGTAGTTCCACGGGGCGATCTGGCCGACGACCCCGCGCGGCTGGCGCAGCTCGGTGACCTTGGTGAGGGTCGGTACGACTCCGGTGTGGCGCTTGGCCCGCAGGTACGCGGGGGCCTTGCGGCCGTAGTGGCGGGCGGCGACGGCGACCGCCTGGACCTCCTCGTGGGCGTGCAGGCGCGCCTTGCCGGTCTCCAGCTGGATGAGGTCGAGGACCTCGCCCTGGCGCTGGAGGACCAGGTCGTGGAAGCGCAGCAGCACGGCGGCGCGGGCCCGGACGGGGGTCGCGGCCCAGAGGCCCTGGGCGGCACGGGCACGGGCGAAGGCGGCGGCGACGTCCTCGGGGGTGGACTCGGGCAGGTCCGCGAGCTTGTCCCCGGTGAAGGGGGTGTGGTTGGCGGTACGGCCGGAGCCCACGACGCCACGGGTGAGCCGGGCGACCAGATCGGGCGTGACCACGTCGGCGGCCGTGCGCGCGCCGGCAGGCGCGGGCGCGACGGGGTTGGTGCCGAGGGTGCCGGAGGTGCCGGAGGTGCCGGGAATGGCCGCGACGGCGGCCCGGTCCGTGGTGGGGAGTGCCTGCGAGTCCGTCATGAGGGCGAGGGTAAGCGGCCGGGCCCCCTTTGGGTACCCGTCAGTAACGCGTTTTCACCGGGTGCGCACAACCGCGCCAGCGATCACTGGCAGATAAGCCCTGATCAGGGGCTTACGGCCTCGTCGGGAGCCCTCCAGTACTTCTTCACGATGTCGAACTGCTCACGCGTCCGGGCCCAGCTCTCCTCCGGCGAGGCCATGTACAGGGCGTACTCGGTGCCGTCGTCGCCGTAGTACACCTGGTCGATCGCGTGGCGGGGCCCGGGGAAGTCCCGCTTCTCGATCCAGGTGAACTCCCAGACGCAGGAGTTGACCTGGTCGCGGAAGGTGTTCTGGGTCAGCCGGATCCGCTGGTACTCGGCCCGCTTCCGCACGATCTTCTCGAGGTCGAGCATGTGCATGTACGGGTTCTCGAAGTCGGGCGAGGGGTCGATGCTGATCCGGATCCGGTGCCTGCCGTTGTCCGGGGTGTAGTCGATCTGGTCGCCGTCGGCCTGCCGCTTCCAGCCGTCGGGGACGACCAGGCTGAAGCCCTCCGGGTCCTCGACGCGGTGCCAGCCGGCCGGGACGCCGCCCTTGTCCGCGTCCGTGCCGTCCGTGCCGTTCGTGCCGTCCTTGTCCGTGCCCGTCGTGAGGGACGGGTCGGTGCCCCGGCCGCCCTGGTCGTTGTTGTCGCCGCCGAAATGGGTCATGGCGGCGAACACCGCCCCGCCCGCGAGGAGGCCCGCCACGACGGCGGCGAGCAGCGCGGGGCGCCAGCGGCCACGGGCACGGCCCTGTGCGGGGGCCGCGATCGGGGTCGGGACCGTGCCATGGGCGGGGGTCGGGGCAGGGGCGGGACCGGTGCCGGAGCCGGAGCCGGTTCCGCTACCGGGGAGGCCCGTGGAGTCCGAGGTCCGGGAGGAGAGCGGGTCCGTCGGCTCGGCGCCGGCGAGCGGGCCGCCCTGGGAGGCGGCGGGGTCGTCGTGCTGCCGGGGCAGCGGCGCCGTGACGGCCGCGGCCGCGCCGTTCAGCTCCTCGGGTCCCATCCGCCGCGTCGGCACGTACGCCTGCGCCGCCTGCGGCGTACGGCCCTCCATCGCGTCGAGCAGCATCCGCTCGGCCTCGTCCGCGCTCGGGCGCTGCTCCGGGTCCTTGCGCAGCAGCGCGACGATGACCGGGGCGAGCGCGCCGGCGTTCGCCGGGTACGGCGGTTCCTCGGTCACCACCGCCTGCATGGTGCTGATCGGCGAACCGCGGCGGAACGGCGAGCCGCCCTCCACCGCCGCGTACAGGGTCGCGCCGAGGGACCACAGGTCGGAGGCGGGGCCCGGGTCCCCGCCGCGCACCCGCTCGGGCGCCAGATAGTCGATGGAGCCCACGAGTTCGCCGGTGCGGGTGATCGTCGAATCGCCCTCGATGGCGGCGATCCCGAAGTCGGTGATCAGGACCCGGCCGTCGCGCGCGAGCAGCACGTTGGCGGGCTTCACGTCGCGGTGCAGCACCCCGGCGGCGTGCGCCGCGCGCAGGGCGCCGAGGACGTGCAGGCCGATCCGGGCCGCCTCCCGCGGTTCGATCGTGCCGGAGCCGGACTCCTTCGCCGCGTCCGCGAGCGAGGGCCCGTCCACGTACTGCATCACGATCCAGGGCCGGTCGTCGTGCTCCAGCACGTCGTGCACGGTGACCACGCCGGGGTGGGTGATCCGGGCCGCCGCCCGGGCCTCCTTCTGCGTCCGGGCGTGCAGGACCAGCCGGTCGGCCTCGGCCACGAACCGTCCCGCCGTCAACTCCTTGACGGCCACCACCCGGTGCAGCACCTCGTCGTGGGCGCGCCAGACCTTGCCCATGCCGCCGCGCCCGATGGACTCGCCCAGCCGGTAACGCCCGGCGAGCAGCAGCCCGGTGCCGGTGCTCTCAGAATGTTCCACGTGCCCCCGCCTGTTTGCTTCGGAGCCAAGGTTACGGAGGAAGGCCCGGCCCACGGAACCTCGGGGCTGGCTTTGGGAACAAGCTGTGACCGGCGTCCGGTCAGCGGGTGGCGCGGTACGCCTTCGTCGCCTGGTCGTGGATCTCGGAGACCTTGTCCCGCTCGTTCTCCGGTCCGATGACCAGGACGACGTGATAGCGACCGCCCTCGATCAGCGCCAGATTGCGCACGAACACCTCGCGCCCGGTGCTGTCCTGCCAGGTGAACTGCCCGACGGCCATGGCCTGTCGGCCGACGTCGATCCGGCGCAGGCCCGAGGCGCTCGACCAGGACGAGTCCCGCCAGGGCTGGAGCTCCCGCTCCTTGGTGCGCTGGTACGCCATGGGGTCGGAGCCGTTCGCCTGCACGGTGTCCCGGCCGGGGACGACGATCAGGGTGAAGTCACCGCCCGTGTAGCGGACTTGTCCGGCGTCGTTGATCGGGCTGCGCCGCCAGTCGCGCGGCACGCCGATCCGGAAGCCCTCGGGGTCCTCGCGCAGGACGTAACCGGGGGCGAGCGCGGGCGCCGAAGGGCCCGCGGTGGGCGGGGTGGTGGCGGGTTGCTGCCCGCTCGGCCGGGACGACGGGCCGCGGGTGCCGGGCGGGGCCGGGGATGTCGCCGTCGCCGTCGCCGTCGAAGGAGTGCCGGACTTCGCGGGCGGGGCGGCCTTGCCGCCCTCCTCGCCCTGCCGGGGCATGAACCAGACCGCGTACGCGATCGCCCCGGCCAGCAGGAGCAGGACGAGGAGGAGCAGCGTGCAGCCCAGGGCCTTCGGGGAGCCCGAGGTGCGGCCGGGGGCGCGGGGGGCGCGCGGGGCGCGTTGCGGGATCTCCTCGTGCACGGCCGCGGTGTCGGCGTACGCCGTGGGCGAGGCGTACGCCGGGTCGCGCGGGGCGCGGGAGGGGCGCGGGCCGCGGCGGTCGCGTGCCTTGCCGGCTCGGCCCTGGCGGTGCCGGCCGCCCGAGGCTCCGCCGCGCCGGCGCCGCACCAGCTCGCCGCGGCGGCGCACGATGGGCAGCCGGCCGATGTCCGGGGACGGCAGCGGGACGACCCCGATTCCGGCCTCGGGCTCGGGCGCCGAACGCACCAGGGAACGCAGCCAGCCGCTCAGCTCCTCGACATCGGGGCGCTCGGTGGGGTCCTGGCGCAGCAGCGACTCCACGATCGGCCGCAGCGGGCCGCACTCCTCGGCGAAGGCGGGCGGCTCGGAGCAGACCAGCTGGACCAGCTCGGCGGCGTTGTCCTCGGGGTAGGGGGCGTGGCCCTGGACGGCTCGGTAGAGCAGCGCGCCCAGCGCCCACAGGTCGGTGGCGGGACCGATGGGCGGGGCGAGGCGCCAGTGCTCGTGGACCGGGCCCGCCTGCTCGGGCGCCCAGCGTTCGGTGACGGCGCCGACGACCGCGATCCGGGTCTGGCGGGCCCGCTCGGCGGCGAGCCGGGTCGCCGGGCCCCGGTACGGGGTGCCGAATCCCGAGCCGGCGCCGGTCTCGCGGGCGGAGCCGGTCTCGGGGCCGGAGCGGGGCCCGGTCGGTGCGGTGGCGGACGACGACGGCAGCGGCTCGGGGCCGGTAGAGGCCGCCCGGTATCCGGCGGGGAGCGCGGGCAGCGCGGGACCGGTGGCCCCGCCGCCGCCCGCCGGGACGGAACGCCCGCCGTCGCGGGCGGCGTGCGGGCCGTCGCTCCACGTCCCGGCGAGGTACGCGCGCGGCGGCGGCCCGTACGTGCCGCCCGTCTCGTTCCCGCCCTCCTCGTCGTCCTCGTCGTCCAGGTCGTCGGCGTCCTCGTCGCCGACGCGGGACCACCACTGCGGTGCGGGCGGTGCGGGCGGGCCCGACGGCGTCACGGGCGGTGACACGGACTCGGCGGGCTCAGCGGGCTCAGCGGGTGCGGCCGGCGCCGGGCGCTCGGCGGGGGTGGCGGGGCGCGGGGCCGGCAGGGCGCCCGTCTCGCCGATCCGCGCGGCGGCACGGGCCCCGGCCCGGTAGGCGGCGATGGCCCCGGCACGGGCGGCCCGCACGTCCGCGACGGGCGGCACGCCGGGCGTGGGCACGACCGGCGCGGCGGACAGCTCGGCCCGGCCCGCTCCGCCGTACGGGGTACCTCCGTCGGGCCCGTAACCGGCGCCGTACGAGGCGTCGGGGCCCTCCGACTCGTCCTCGTCCGGCCCGTCGTCGTCGTGGGCCGTGGGGCGCTCGGGCGTCCGGGAGGCCGGCACCCGGCTCATCCGGGCGCCGTACGCCTCGGCCTCGGGTCCGGGTTCGTAGGGCTCCAGCTCGTGGATCTCCGCAGCGTACGGCCGGGACTCCTCGTACTCCTCCGCCTCGCCGTACGCCTCCGCCCCGCCGTACGCCTCCGCCCCGCCGTACTCCTCCGCCCCGCCGTACTCCTCGGTCTCGTACTCCTCCTGGCCGAATCGCGTCCCCGACCCGCCGTAGGGGGATTCCTCCTCGTGCGGCACCGGGGCGTAGCCGCAAAGGGCTTCCTCGGCGGCGCCGGCGGCGAGGCCGGTGAGGACGACGCGGCCGTCGTCGTCGCAGACCAGGACGGTGCGCGCGGTGACGTTGCGATGGGTCCAGCCGTGCGCGTGCAGCGCGCGCAGGGCGGTCAGGAGGTCGGCGCCGATCTCGGCGGCCCGGTACGGGGTCAGCGGACCCTCGGCGAGGACCTCGGAGAGCGGAGTGGCCGCGACGAACTCGCTCACGATCCACAGCGAACCGGCCTCCGCGAACACGTCGAAGACCTGGTCGAGGCGCGGGTGGTCGGGGATCCGGGCGGCGGCCTGGGCGGCCTCGACCGCGCGGCGGACCGCCGGGTCGGCGGGTCGGCGCGTCGCCCTGCCGGGGGCAGCGTACGGCTCGTCATCGAGGAGTTCGGCGTCCACGACCTCGGGCAGCGGGACCTGACGGATCCGCACTTCCTGACCGCTGTAGGTGTCGAAGGCCCGCGTCTCGACGTGGTCGTACGCGTCCGCCGGCGGCAGGGGCAGCCGATAACGGTCCGCCAGCACCCTTCCCGCGTAGTCGTCCACGACGCCTCCCCACGCGCCTGCCGTCCCCCGTGCCCCGCCCTCGCGGGCGGGGCCTCTCACGATACGTGCGCCCGTCAGTCCTTGGGGCTGAACGTGGCGAACGCGGTCTCCCGGAGCGTCTTGCACTCCGCCGCGTCCCACGCGTCGGCCCGGCAGCTGACCATGATCGAGTAGCCGTGGTCGGCGTCGACCTTGAAGCCCCGGTTGAGTATCCGGATGCGCATGCCGTTCTGGGTGCGCTCGAACTCCCAGTCGGCCACGGTCGGATAGCCCTTGTACGCGACCGGGCGGATGCCGATGTGCTTGTAGCCGTTGCTCGTCGCGGCGACCGCCGTCATCGCGGCGCGCCAGGCGGCGGCCGCGTCGTCCTTCGGGCTGTCGTTGAAGTCGACCTGGACGCGCGGGAAGCCGCTGCCGCCGGCGTGGAAGATGCCGCCCGAGTTCTGGCCTGCTATCGCGGCGAGCTTGAAGGAGGCGGGCATCGCCATGCGGAAGTGGAACCGGTCATTGGTCACCATCACATAGCCGGGCGGCAACTGCGCGCCGCCGCCCGCCTGGTCTCCGCCGGGCGTGCCGGAGGGCGTCGTGCCGCTCTGGCCGCCGCTGTTGGCGGCCGGTGTGCCGCCGCTGCCCTGCTGGGTGGGGTCGCTCGGCGACTTGTCCGTACCGTCGTCGGTCCGGCCGTCGCTGCCGACCGAGGCGGTGGTGCCGCCGGTCTTCGTCCCCTTGCCCTGGTCGGCGCCCTCCTGACCGCCGCCGCCGAGGGCGACGTAGAGGATCGTGCCGAGGAGGGCGACGAGCACCACCGCGGCGATGATCACCAGGGTGCGGCGCGGGACGACGTCGGTGAGCGAGGCGCGGGAGGACGCGGGCCGGTCGGGGGTCCCGGTGCCGGGCCCGCGCTCGGTCTCGTTCCGCGCGGTCGCCGCCGTGGCGGCGTTGCGCACCGACTTCAGGGCACTGCGCAGCCGCTCGGCCGTCGCCTCGCCGGTCTTCTCGCGGGCCGGCTTCTGCTCCTTGGCCTTGGCGGCGGCCGGCGCGCGCTCGGGGAGCGGGGGCAGCGGGACGACCCGCGTCGCCTCGGGCGAGGGCTCCGGCGGGGCCTCCGGCGCGTCCAGGACGGCGCGCAGCAGCACCCGCGCGCCCGCGTCGTCGAGGCGCTGGTCCGGGTCCTTGGCGAGGAGGCCGTAGATGACCTTCTCCAGCTCCGGGCCGGCGTTCTTCGGCGGGTCGACCGGCTCGGTCATCACCGCGGTGAGCGTGGCGATGGCGGAGCCCTTGTCGTAGGGCGGGCTGCCCTCGACGGCGGCGTACAGGAGTCCGCCGAGCGACCAGAGGTCGGCGGCGGGGCCGGGCTTGTGTCCGCGGGCGCGCTCCGGCGAGATGTACGAGGGGGCGCCGACGAGCATGCCGGTGGAGGTGATCGAGGGGTCGCCCTCGACCTGGGCGATGCCGAAGTCGGTGAGGACGACCCGGCCGTCCTCGGCGATCAGCACGTTGGACGGCTTCACGTCGCGGTGGAGGATGCCCTCGCGGTGCGCGGAGCGCAGCACGTCGAGGATGGCGAGGCCGACCTCGGCGGCGCGGCGCGGGGTGAGGGTGCCGTCCTCGCGGACGGCGTCGGCCAGCGACTTGCCCTCGATGAGCTCCATGACGATCCACGGGCGGTCGTCCTCGTCGACCACGTCGTAGACGGTCACCGCGCCGTTGTTGCGGATCCGGGCGATGGCCTTGGCCTCGCGCAGGGTCCGGGTGATGAGGCGTCGCTTCTCGTCCTCGTCGATGCTGTTGGGGAAGCGGAGCTCCTTGACGGCGACCGTGCGGCCCAGGGTCTCGTCGACCGCGCGCCACACCGTTCCCATGCCGCCGCGGCCGAGGACCACACCGAGGCGGTAGCGCCCGGCGAGCAGCCGTCCCTGCGCGGACGGGGCGTCAGCCCGCCCGGGCCGGGAGCCCGTCGCGGTGGCGTCGGCACCGAAGCCGGCGGCCGGCGCTGCCCCGTCGGTCGACCCGCTGCCACCGGCGGTCTTGCCGGCGCTCCTGGGAGCGCCGGGCACCCTGTCCTGGACGCCCCGCCCGGCCGCGCCGCCGGTCCGGTCCTTGGCGAGGACCGTGGTCGCCGGACCGTCCGACTCCTTGTCCCGGCCCGTACGGGCCGCGCCCGCGCCACCGGTCCGGCCCTTCGCCAGGACCGTCGTGGCCGGGGTGTCGGGAGCCTTGTCCTGAGTGCCCCGGCCGGCGTCCCGCGTGGCCTGCCCGGCCCGCGCGTCCTCCGGCGCCTTCGGGGCTTCCGGGGTCTCCGGCCCGAGCTCCCCGCCCTGCCCGGCCCGCGCGTCCTCCGGCGCCTTGGGCGCCCCCGGCACCCTCGGGGCCTCCGGGGCCTCAGGTGTCCTCGGGTCCTCCGGGCGCTCCGGCGCGGCCGAATCCGCCGGAACGGCCCGCGCCTTGTCCCGTGCCTTGTCCCGGTCGTTGTCCCGGTCGTTGTCCCGCTCCGCCGCGCGCGCGGCCGGAACCGCGCCCCGTTCGCCGTCGGTGGCGGCGCCCGCGGCGGCGTCCCGCCGGGGGTCCTGCCCCGTGTCCCGCGACTGCTCCGCCTCCGACATGCGTCCCCTCTGCGATCCCTGTTTCTCGCCCGCGTCCGGAGCTCCCGCGCAATGCGGCAACCCGCCCTGGAAGAGAGCTCATTGTCCCTCACTCCGCGACCACTGCCTCCCCCGGGTCCGCACTCCGATCACCTTTTCCGCACCAGGAGGGTGCCCCCAGCCTGTCAGATCGGCACGATGTCGGGCGCTCCCAGCCGTGCCGCGTCGGCCGTCAGGTCGTCCGGCTGGCGCTGGGACTCGCGTTCCGCCTCGACGCGCTTCTCGTAGTGCTCGACCTCCTTGTCGATCTGGCCGGCGTCCCAACCGAGCACGGGGGCCATGAGTTCGGCGCATTCGCGGGCGCTGCGGGTGCCCCGGTCGAAGGTCTCGATGGAGATGCGGGTGCGCCGGGTGAGGACGTCGTCCAGGTGGCGCGCTCCCTCGTGGGAGGCGGCGTAGACGATCTCGGCCCTCAGATAGTCCTCGGCGGCCGGCAGGGGCGCGCCGAGGGACGGGTCGGCGGCGATCAGGTCGAGGAGCTCCTCCGTCAGGGAGCCGTAGCGGTTGAGCAGATGCTCGACGCGGGCCACGTGGAGGCCGGTGCGGGCCGCGATTCCGGCGCGGGCGTTCCACAGGGCCTTGTAGCCCTCGGCGCCGAGGAGCGGGGTGTCCTCGGTGACGCAGGCGGCGACCCGCTTGTCGAGGCCGTGGACGGCCTCGTCGACGGCGTCCTTCGCCATGACGCGGTAGGTCGTGTACTTGCCGCCGGCGACGACGACCAGGCCGGGCACGGGGTGGGCGACGGTGTGCTCGCGGGAGAGCTTGCTGGTGGCGTCCGACTCGCCGGCGAGCAGGGGGCGCAGGCCCGCGTAGACGCCCTGGACGTCGTCGCGGGTGAGCGGGGTCGCGAGCACGCCGTTCACATGCTCCAGGAGGTAGTCGATGTCGGCGCTGGAGGCGGCCGGATGGGCCTTGTCGAGGTCCCAGTCGGTGTCGGTGGTGCCGATGATCCAGTGGCGGCCCCAGGGGATGACGAAGAGGACGGACTTCTCGGTGCGCAGGATGAGCCCGGTGGTGGAGTGGATGCGGTCCTTGGGCACGACCAGGTGGATGCCCTTGGAGGCGCGGACGTGGAACTGGCCGCGCTCTCCGATGAGGGCCTGGGTGTCGTCGGTCCACACGCCGGTGGCGTTGACGATCTGCCGGGCCCTGATCTCGTACTCCCCGCCGGTCTCGACGTCCTGGACGCGGGCGCCGACCACGCGTTCGCCCTCGCGCAGGAAGCCGACGACGCGGGCGCGGCTGGCGACGTGCGCGCCGTAGCTCGCGGCGGTGCGGACGAGGGTGGTGACGAAGCGGGCGTCGTCCATCTGGGCGTCGTAGTACTGCAGGGCGCCGACGAGGGCGTCCTTCCGGAGGCAGGGGGCGACCCGCAGGGCGCGCCGGCGGCTGAGGTGGCGGTGCACCGGCAGGCCGCGGCCGTGGCCCGAGGAGACGGACATCGCGTCGTACAGGGCGACGCCGGAGCCCGCGTACAGCCGCTCCCAGCCCTTGTGCTGGAGGGGGTAGAGGAAGGGGACGGGCCTGACCAGGTGGGGTGCGAGCCGTTCGAGGAGCAGGCCGCGCTCCTTGAGGGCCTCGCGGACGAGGGCGAAGTCGAGCATCTCGAGATAGCGCAGTCCGCCGTGGATCAGCTTGCTGGACCGGCTGGAGGTGCCGGACGCCCAGTCGCGGGCCTCGACGAGGCCGGTGGTCAGGCCTCTGGTGACGGAGTCGAGGGCGGTGCCGGCGCCGACGACTCCGGCGCCGACGACCAGTACGTCCAGTTCGCGCTCGGCCATGGCCGCGAGCGCCTCGGCGCGCTCGGCGGGTCCCAGTGTCGCTGTCCTCACGGCTGTGCCTCCCGTCGTCCCCCGTGTGTCGGCATGTCCGGCCGCACGCGCCCCGTCAGCGGTCCGAACCACCGGCCGCCCGACGCGTGTGGTCCGGCTCACAGTGTCGATTCTGTCCCGGCCCTCCGACTTCAGCCACCGCCCCGACCCCAGCCTGTGGATAACACTCGGCGACGCTCGATCCCGCAATGCGGCATATCGGTCATATTTACGCTTAGTCTGACATTGCGTCAGCCCCCTTCGGTCCACAGGGCTTGCGCACCACGTCCCCTCCGGCTACTGGGAAGGACGGCCCACCCCCCATGCCCGCTGATCTCGCCGTCATCGGCCTCGGCCACCACGGACTCCCCCTCGCCCAGGCAGCCACCGCCGCCGGCATCGCCACCGTCGGCTACGACACCGATCCCCGCCCCGTCGCCGAGCTCGCCGCCGGACGGCCCCCCGTCGACGGCTCCCTCACCGCCGCCGAGATCCGCCGGATGCTCTCCGCCGGCTTCCGGCCCGCCCTCGACCCCGCCGAGCTCGGGCGGGTCCGCACGGCCGTCATCTGCGCCCCCACCCCACCGGGTCCGGACGGCGCGCTCGACCTCACCGCCGTGACCGACGCCGCCCGCGCGCTCGCCGCGCGACTGCGCCCCCACACCACCGTCCTCCTGGAGTCACCGGTGCCGCCCGGCACCACCGAGGGGCCGCTGCGCGACCTCCTGGAGGGCGGCTCCGGCCTGCGCGCCGGACGCGACTTCCACCTCGCCTACTCCCCCGGCCGCCTCGACCCCGGCCGCCGCCCGCCCGGCGGCACCCAGGGCGCCCACGCCCTCGCCGGCACGCCCAAGGTGATCGGCGGCCTGACCTCCGCCTGCACCGAGTCCGCCGCCGCCTTCTACGGCCGCCTCACCGACAAGGTGGTCCGCGCGCGCGGCCCGCGCGAGGCGGAGACGGTCAAGCTCCTGGAGACCAACTTCCGGCACGTCAACATCGCCCTCGTCAACGAGATGGCGGTGCTCTGCCACGAGATCGGCGTCGACCTGTGGGACGTCATCCGCTGCGCCGAGACCAAGCCCTTCGGCTTCCAGGCCTTCCGCCCCGGCCCCGGCGTCGGCGGCCACGGCGTCCCCGTCGACCGCCTGGGCGGCCACCGCCCGCTGCGGCTCGTGGAACTCGCCGGCCAGGTCAACGAGCGCATGCCGCAGTACGTCGTCCAGCGCAGCGCCACACTCCTGAACGAGCACGGCAAGTCCGCCCGCGGCGCCCGGGTCCTGCTGCTCGGCATCACGTACAAACCCGATCTCGCCGACCGGCAGGGCTCACCCGCCGACGAGATCGCCCGCCGGCTGATGGACCTGGGCGCGCAGCTCAGCTACCACGACCCGTACGTCCCCGACTGGCGCGTCCGCGAGCTGCCCGTCCCCCGCGCCGACTCCCTCTACGAGGCCGCCGCCCACGCCGACCTCACGATCCTGCTCCAGCACCACCGCACCTACGACCTCCAGGGCCTCTCGGTGAAGGCCCAGCTCCTCCTCGACACCCGCGGCGCGACCCCCGCGGGGGCGGCACACCGCCTGTGAGAGCGGCGGAAGGGCCCCGCACCACCCGGTGCGGGGCCCTTCTCACGTACGCGCGCGTACCGCCGGGAACGGCGTCAGCGCTTGTGCTGGGCGTCGGCGACCGTGACCTCGACGCGCTGGAACTCCTTGAGCTCGCTGTAGCCCGTGGTGGCCATCGCGCGGCGCAGGGCGCCGAAGAAGTTCATCGAGCCGTCGGGGCTGTGCGACGGGCCGGCGAGGATCTCCTCGGTCGTGCCGACGATGCCCAGGTCGACGAGCTTGCCGCGCGGCACGTCCTCGTGGACGGCCTCCATGCCCCAGTGGTGGCCCTTGCCGGGGGCGTCCGTGGCGCGGGCGAGCGGGGAGCCGATCATGACCGCGTCGGCGCCGCAGGCGATCGCCTTCGGCAGGTCGCCGGACCAGCCGACACCGCCGTCCGCGATGACGTGCACGTAACGGCCGCCGGACTCGTCCATGTAGTCACGGCGGGCCGCGGCCACGTCGGCGACGGCCGTGGCCATCGGGACCTGGATGCCGAGCACGTTACGGGTGGTGTGGGCGGCGCCGCCGCCGAAGCCGACCAGGACGCCCGCGGCGCCGGTGCGCATCAGGTGCAGGGCCGCCGTGTACGTGGCGCAGCCGCCGACGATGACCGGGACGTCCAGCTCGTAGATGAACTGCTTGAGGTTCAGCGGCTCGGCCGCGCCGGAGACGTGCTCGGCGGAGACGGTCGTGCCGCGGATGACGAAGATGTCCACGCCGGCGTCGACGACGGCCTTGGAGAACTGGGCGGTGCGCTGCGGGGAGAGCGCGGCGGCGGTGACCACACCCGAGTCGCGCACCTCCTTGATGCGCTGCCCGATCAGCTCTTCCTTGATCGGGGCGGCGTAGATCTCCTGCAGACGGCGGGTCGCGGCGGCCTCGTCGAGCTCGGCGATCTCGTCGAGCAGCGGCTGCGGGTCCTCGTAGCGGGTCCACAGGCCCTCGAGGTTCAGCACGCCCAGGCCGCCCAGCTCGCCGATGCGGATGGCGGTCTGCGGCGAGACGACCGAGTCCATCGGGGCGGCCAGGAAGGGCAGCTCGAAGCGGTAGGCGTCGATCTGCCAGGCGATCGAGACCTCCTTCGGGTCCCGGGTGCGCCGGCTCGGTACGACGGCGATGTCGTCGAACGCGTACGCCCTGCGGCCGCGCTTGCCGCGCCCGATCTCGATCTCAGTCACGATGTGTGGCCTTTCCCTCTACGTCTGCGCCTACCAGTATCCCCGACACACGCGCGTGGGGCGGCTCCGGCCACATGCCGGAACCGCCCCACGCGTCGCGCAGCGTTACTTCCTGCTGTAGTTCGGCGCCTCGACCGTCATCTGGATGTCGTGCGGGTGGCTCTCCTTGAGACCCGCCGACGTGATCCGGACGAACCGGCCCTTGGACTCCATCTCCTCGATGGTGGCGGCGCCCACATAGCCCATCGTCTGGCGCAGACCGCCGACGAGCTGGTGCAGGACGTTCGCCAGCGGGCCGCGGTAGGGCACCTGGCCCTCGATGCCCTCGGGCACGAGCTTGTCGTCGGAGGTGACCTCGGCCTGGAAGTAGCGGTCCTTCGAGTAGGACTTGCCCTGGCCGCGGGACTGCATGGCGCCCAGCGAGCCCATGCCGCGGTATGACTTGAACTGCTTGCCGTTGATGAAGAGCAGCTCGCCGGGCGACTCCTCGCAGCCCGCGAGGAGGCTGCCGAGCATCACGGTGTCGGCGCCGGCGGCCAGCGCCTTGCCGATGTCGCCCGAGTACTGCAGGCCGCCGTCGCCGATCAGCGGGACGCCGGCGGCGCGGGCCGCGAGCGAGGCCTCGTAGATGGCGGTGACCTGCGGGACGCCGATGCCGGCGACCACACGGGTGGTGCAGATCGAGCCCGGTCCGACGCCGACCTTGATGCCGTCGACACCGGCGTCGATCATCGCCTGGGCGCCGTCACGCGTGGCGACGTTGCCGCCGATCACGTCGACGTTCACGCTCGACTTGATCTTCGACATCCAGCTCAGGGCGTTGCTGTTGTGGCCGTGGGAGGTGTCGACGATCAGGAAGTCCACGCCGACGGCGGCGAGCGCCTGGGCGCGCTCCAGCGCCTCGGGGCTGGCGCCGACGGCCGCGCCGACGAGCAGCCGGCCCTCGGCGTCCTTGGCGGCGTTCGGGTACTTCTCCGCCTTGACGAAGTCCTTGACGGTGATGAGGCCCTTGAGGATGCCCTCGTCGTCGACCAGCGGCAGCTTCTCGATCTTGTGGCGGCGCAGCAGCTCCATGGCGTCGACGCCGGAGATGCCGACCTTGCCGGTGACCAGCGGCATCGGCGTCATGACCTCGCGGACCTGACGGCTGCGGTCGCTCTCGAAGGCCATGTCGCGGTTGGTCACGATGCCGAGCAGCTTGCCGGCCGGGTTGGTGACGGGGACACCGCTGATGCGGAACTTGGCGCACAAGGCGTCCGCCTCGGCGAGCGTCGCCTCGGGGTGGACCGTGATGGGGTCCGTGACCATGCCGGACTCGGAGCGCTTGACCAGGTCGACCTGGTTGACCTGGTCCTCGATGGAGAGGTTGCGGTGCAGCACGCCGACACCGCCGAGGCGGGCCATCGCGATGGCCATGCGGGACTCGGTCACCTTGTCCATCGCCGCGGACAGCAGCGGGATGTTGACCCGTACGTTGCGGGAGATACGGGACGAGGTGTCGACCGCGTTGGGGAGCACCTCGGAGGCGCCCGGCAGCAGCAGCACATCGTCGTAGGTCAGCCCGAGTGTCGCGAATTTCTCGGGCACTCCGTCGACGTTGGTCATGACACCTTCCCCAATGGCCTTGATCGGTGCGGATGTCCATGCTAACGGGCCGCGACGGTGTCTCATTCCACGAGCAAGATCGCCGGAAAGCTTTGGACGTTCGTACGTGTACGTGAGGGACAGCGGCCCCGCACAACCCTTACTGCTCGGCCAGCGCCCGCAGCCGGCTACTGCTCGGCTACTGCTCGGCCAGCGCCCGCAGCCGGCTCAGGGCGCGGTGCTGCGCCACCCGCACCGCTCCGGGGGACATGCCGAGCATCTGCCCGGTCTCCTCGGCGGTCAGCCCGACGGCCACCCGCAGCACGAGGAGCTCGCGCTGGTTCTCCGGGAGGTTGGCGAGCAGTTTCTTGGCCCATTCGGCGTCGTCGCTGAGCAGCGCGCGCTCCTCGGGGCCGAGGGAGTCGTCGGGGCGCTCGGGCATCTCGTCGGAGGGCACGGCCGTGGAGCCGGGGTGCCGCATGGCGGCCCGCTGGAGGTCGGCCACCTTGTGGCCGGCGATGGCGAAGACGAAGGCCTCGAAGGGCCGGCCGGTGTCCCGGTAGCGCGGCAGCGCCATGAGCACGGCGACGCAGACCTCCTGGGCGAGGTCCTCCACGAAGTGGCGGGCGTCACCCGGGAGCCGGTTCAGTCGCGTACGGCAGTAGCGCAGGGCGAGCGGGTGCACGCGCGCGAGGAGATCGTGCGTGGCCTGCGCGTCCCCCTCGACGGCACGGTGTACGAGCGCACCGATCTCCCCCGGCCCGGCGGGCACGGGTGACCCCATGGTCTCGTCGTCGCGCATCGCTCCATGGTGCCTCGACGCCTGCTCGTCCGCGGCACCGCGTCCGTAGTTGTGCACCGAAGCGTTATGAGCAGGTGCGCCGGGACTCATCTCCTGCGCCCTCCCCTTCCGCTCGATTCCGGCTCGCTCGTTCGTCTCGTCCCCGAGGAACTCCACGCCTTCAAGGATGCGGCATTCCGCGGGGAAGTGACACAAGCCCACCCCGTCCGCCCCGTGGCGGACGGGGATGCGGCCGACGGCCGCAGGTCAGCGGACCAGGCCCCAGCGGAATCCGAGGGCGACGGCGTGCGCCCGGTCGGAGGCACCGAGCTTCTTGAAGAGGCGGCGGGCGTGGGTCTTGACCGTGTCCTCGGAGAGGAACAGCTCGCGCCCGATCTCCGCGTTGGACCGGCCGTGGCTCATGCCTTCGAGGACCTGGATCTCGCGGGCGGTGAGGGTGGGGGCCGCGCCCATCTCGGCCGACCGCAGCCGGCGCGGGGCGAGCCGCCAGGTCGGGTCGGCGAGGGCCTGGGTGACGGTGGCCCGCAGCTCGGCGCGCGAGGCGTCCTTGTGCAGATAGCCACGGGCACCGGCGGCGACCGCGAGCGCGACGCCGTCCAGGTCCTCGGCGACGGTGAGCATGATGATGCGGGCGCCCGGATCCGCGGAGAGCAGCCGGCGGACGGTCTCCACGCCGCCCAGGCCCGGCATGCGCACGTCCATCAGGATCAGGTCCGAACGGTCCGCGCCCCAGCGGCGGAGGACTTCCTCGCCGTTGGCCGCGGTGGTCACGCGCTCGACGCCGGGCACGGTCGCGACCGCGCGGCGGAGCGCCTCTCGGGCAAGCGGGGAGTCGTCGCAGACGAGCACGGATGTCATGCCTGACCTCCGCGGCCCTCGCAGCTGATGCGCGTCACCTTGAGCCTCCAGGGCTGGTACGAATCGTCACCTGTGCGGTCGAGCCCTCGGACACCTGCCCGAGCGCTTGTTCCTTCAACCGCCTCCGCACTCTCAACGATGGTCACTCGAAAGAGTTACGGGTCGGACGGCCGCCTTCGGCACTCTACGTAAGGGACCGTACGCGGAGGAGAGCGTCGCAGGTCATCCGTCCTTCAGCCCGAAGCTATGCCCCATTTAGCGGGTTTTCTTCCCTTTTCGCGGTGTCTGTGGCTAGATTCGCAATGAGTCATATTTACATCTACTCAGTCAGTAGTTGTACGGTCGGATCGTTCCCGCGGGAGCGGGTAACCGAGACCCATCGAGGGGCGAACCGCCCCCGTCCACCAGCCATCCACCCGCAGCCATCCACCCGCCCACCTATCCGTTCGACACGGTTTCAAGGGGACAAGCGCAATGGCAGATTTCTCCCGCCTTCCCGGACCCAACGCCGATCTGTGGGACTGGCAGCTCCTCGCGGCCTGCCGAGGAGTCGACAGCTCGCTGTTCTTCCACCCCGAGGGAGAGCGCGGCGCGGCACGGAGTGCGCGCGAGAACTCGGCTAAAGAGGTCTGCATGCGGTGCCCGGTACGCGCGGAGTGCGCGGCACACGCACTCGCCGTACGGGAGCCCTACGGCGTCTGGGGCGGCCTCACCGAGGACGAACGCGAAGAGCTCATGGGCCGGGCACGCAACCGCCTGGTCACGACGACGGCCCAGCCGGCCCCTTCCGGGGGCGCGACGCGGACCTCCGCCACGAGCTCGGCAGGCGTGGCCCACGCCTGAACCAACGCCCGAAGCAACGCGTGAAGTAACGTTTCTGCGCCCCGACACCGGTGGTGTGGACCGCACAGGACCGCCACCCGGACGGCCCGACCCCGGGTCACCCGTACGGCCCGGCCCGGTCGACGACCCGTCGCCCGTACGGCGGTGGGGCCGTCACCCGCACGAGCGCGCGCGCCTCACCCCGACGGCCCGCACGCCCTCACCCGGCCGGCCCCCGGGCGTTCACCCGCACGGCGCAGGACGCTGGGCCGTACGGGAACGGAAGTCCACCCGTACGGCGGATGGAGGGACCACCCGGACGGCGGCATGGAGGTGTCACCCGATCGGCGTCGGGGGCGTGACCCCGGTCAGGCCGGCTCGGGGGCCCGCGCGCGGTCCTCGGCGCGGCCCGCGGCGCGGCCGAGCTCGTCCAGGGTGGCCGCGACGGCCGGGACCTGGGCCAGGTCCGGAAGGGTCAGCGCCACGATCTCCCGTTCCACGGGCGGTTCCACCGTCACGGTGACGGCTCCCCTCGGCCGTACGGACTCGATGGCGAGCTGCGGCAGGACGGCGACGCCGAGACCCGCGCCCACCAAGCCCACCACGGCCGGGTAGTCGTCGGTGGCGAAGTCGATCCGGGGCGTGAACCCGGCCCGCTCGCAGACGTCCACCAACTGGCGGCGGCAGCGCGGGCAGCCCGCGATCCAGGGGTCCTCGGCCAGTTCGCCGATGGTGACGGACCCGGCGCCGGCCAGCCGGTGCCCCTCCGGGACGAGGCCGACGAGACGGTCGGCGAGCAGCGGACGGACCACCAGGTCGTCCCAGCTGTCCGGCCCGGCCGGCCCCGCCCCGTACCGGAAGGCGAGCGCCACGTCGCAGTCGCCCTCGCGCAGCATCTCCACGGAGCGCGGCGGTTCGGCCTCCACCAGGGAGACCCGGGTGCCGGGGTGGGCGGCGCGCAGGGCGGCCAGGGCGGTGGGGACGAGGGTGGAGCTGCCGCTGGGGAACGACACGAGCCGGACCCGGCCGGCCCGCAGGCCCGCGATGGCGGCGACCTCCTCCTCGGCCGCGGTGAGCCCGGCGAGGATGCCGGCGGCGTGCCGGACCAGGGCCTCGCCGGCCTGGGTGAGCCGCATCTCGCGTCCGGTGCGGACGAGCAGCGGGGTGCCGGCGGAGGATTCGAGCGCTTTCATCTGCTGGCTCACCGCGGGCTGGGTGCAGCCGAGTTCGCGCGCCGCGGCGGAGAAGGAGCCGGTGGCGGCGACGGCGCGCAGGACGCGGAGGTGGCGGGCCTCGATCATGCTTCGAGCATAAGCGCAACTTGGATACCGGGGCGAATTCCGATGCCAAACTTTGAGGAGTGAAGGAAAAGCCCTGGTTAGGGTGCCCGTATGGAACTGCTGAGCGTGAACGTGGGTCGCCCCAAGGCCGTGGACTACACCAACGCCCCCTCGGGCCGGACGGGCATCGACAAGCGCCCCGTCGAGGGTCCCGTACGGATCGCGGCACCGGGCCCCGAAGGGGCGAGCGGGGTCGCGGGGGACGCCGTCTGCGACCTGCGTTTCCACGGCGGCGCCGACCGGGCCGCGTACGCCTTCGCCCGCGAGGACCTGGACCGGTGGGAGGGCGAGCTCGGCCGCGTCCTCGCCCCGGGGTCCTTCGGCGAGAACCTCACCCTCCGCGGCGTGGACGTGAACGGCGCCCTGATCGGCGAGCGGTGGCGGATCGGCGACGAGGTGGTCCTGGAGGTGACCGGCGGCCGCATCCCCTGCCGTACCTTCGCCGGTTTCCTGGAGGAGAAGGGCTGGGTCCGCCGCTTCAACGAGTCCGCGGCCGGGCCGGGCGCGCTGCTCCGCGTGATCACCCCGGGCGAGGTTCGGGCGGGCGACCCGGTGGAGGTCGTGCACCGCCCGTCCCACGACATCACCGTCGCCGGTCTGCACCACGCGGCGACGGCCGACCGGACGCTGCTGCCGCGGACGCTGGTGGCGGCGGAGTGGATGGAGTCGGGGCTGCTCGCGCTCGCGCGCACGTACGCGGAGAAGTACGGGACGGAGGACGGGGAGGAGAACGGGGAGCGGCGCGGGGAGCGGCAGGCCGACCGGACCGGAGAGCGGTGAGGGCGGACGCCCTCATCTCCGCCACACGGCGTTCACATGGCGCGGGTTAACGTGCGCCCATGACGACTGCACTGATTACGGGCGCGACCGCGGGCATCGGCGCCGCCTTCGCACGGCGGCTCGCCGCGGACGGACACGACGTCGTGCTGGTGGCACGCGACGTGAAGCGGCTCCGGGAACAGGCGACCGAACTGCACGACCGGCACGGGATCGAGGCCGAGGTGCTCGCGGCGGACCTGTCGGAGGAGGCCGGGATCGCGTCCGTCGAGGCGCGGCTGACCGACCCCAAGCGGCCGGTCGATCTCCTGGTGAACAACGCGGGGTTCGGCAACAAGGGCCGGTTCCTTGAAGTGTCCATGGCCGACGAGTTGAAGATGCTGAAGGTGCACTGCGAGGCGGTGCTCCGGCTGACGTCGGCGGCGGCGGACTCGATGCGGTCGCGGGGCCGGGGCGGGGTGGTGAACGTCGCCTCGGTGGCCGCGTTCCTGCCGCGCGGGACCTATGGGGCGTCGAAGGCGTGGGTCGTGCAGTTCACCCAGGGCGCGGCGCGGGACCTCGCCGGCAGCGGGGTGCGGCTGATGGCGCTGTGCCCGGGGTTCGTGCGGACGGAGTTCCACCAGCGGGCGGGGATGGGGACGGACAACATCCCGGGCTGGATGTGGCTGGACGCGGACAAGCTGGTGGCGGAGGCGCTCGCGGACCTGGCCCGGGGGCGGACGCTGTCCATCCCCGATCCCCGGTACAAGGCGCTGATGGGTGTGGTGAAGCTGGCACCGCGCGGCCTGCTGGGCGGGGTCTCCTCCCGGGCGGGCCGCAAGTACGGGCCGAAGTAGGCGCGGTACGGGGGGCCTTGGGCGTGGCGGCCGTTGGGCGTGGCGGCGGCCGTCGGGAGCGGCGGCGGCCAGCCGTACTCAGCCGGACCTGAGTACGGGCGCTCTGCCCGCGCGGCGGGTGGGCCGGGACCCTCGGGTCATGGATCACAAGCCCCTGAAGCTCGTTCCGTCCCTGGTGACGGCACTCGTGTCGGTCGCGGCCTGGGCCGCCTGGCTGGGCTGGGACCAGCACCGTGACGTGCACCCGGACGGCTCGGTGAGCGGCCCGTACGAGGCGTGGCAGGTCGTCGGGCTCGTGCTGACCCTGCTGGTACCGGTGTGCTGGGCGGCGTACCGGCGCCATGTCGCGGGTGCCGTGCTCGGTACCACGGCCGGTCTGACGGTCGCCGCGTTCTCCGACTGGTCGGACGACGGCAGCGGGCTCTTCGTGATCGGTGTGGGCATGGTCATGGTGGGGACGGCGGTGGCGACGTTCGCCGTCGCCGCCCTGGTCGCCGCCGTGACCCGGCGCGGCGGCCGGTCCGCGCCGGGGCCCTTCTAGAGGGCGAGGTCGTCGGTGCTGCCGTCCTGCCAGGTCACGGTGAGCGTGCGGGGGCCGGTGACCTGGACGCGGGCGAGGTCGGACACGGGGGCCGGGTCGGGTGCGGCGGTGAGGGAGGCGAGGGCCACGAAGAGGGCCTCGGGTCCGTTCGTCGTGCCGTGGAGGGCGAGGGTACGGGTCGGGCCGGGGCCCTGGAGGGTGGCGCCGGTGGGCAGTTCGGTGGTGCCGGGCCGGTAGCCGTGCACGGGGTGGAGCTGCGCGACGGGCCCGTCGGCGTGGGTGGCCCAGCCGGTCTGCCGTACGGGTGTCCCTTCCGGGGCGCCCAGGACGAGATGGGCGCGGACCTCGGCGCGGCCGTGGACCAGGGTGGCGGACAGGACGCGGACGCCGGGCAGGGGACGGTGGGCGGAGGCGGCCCGACCGGTGCGGGTGACGGTGCCGGAGCCGGCCACGGTGCCGGAGCCGAGCGTGTCGGGGTCGAGTGCGGGGCCGGAGCCGGCCGCGGTGCCGGTGCCGGAGCCGAGCGCGGTGTCGGTGCCGGAGCCGAGCGGGGTGGCGGGGCCGGAGCCGAGCGGGGTGGCGGGGCCCCGGGTGGTGGCGGTGCCGTCGGGGCCGAGCAGCGCGAAGTGGTTGTCGGCCGGGTCGGGGGCGGTGGTGGGCCCCGTACGGGTGGAGTAGGCGTAGCGGGCGTAGCCGGGGTCGTCCTCACCCTGCTCGGTGCTGCCGACGTGGTTGCTGCCGTGGTTGTGGAGGCGGACGAGTCCGTCGGCGGCGGTGGTCTGGACGAGCAGCCCGGTGGGGCCGAAGGCCCGTACCGTGTCGGCGCGTTCGGCGGGCAGCGGTTCCTCTCGGGCGGTCCACACGGGGTGGCCGGCGGGCAGCAGCAGTCCGAGGAAGCCCTTGGACGCCCAGTAGGGGGAGCCCGGACCGGAGTAGCTCTGCAGGACCGGCTCGTAGGGGCCGTGCCAGCCGAGGGTGAGCAGCCCCTTCTCGTCGGTGGCGCCCCGGTCGAGGAAGTACCGCAGGGTGCCGGAGGCGAGGCGGCGGGTGGCGCCGGGGGTGAGCGGGGTGTGGCCGGTGAGGGCGCCGAGCCAGGGGGCCGCGGCGGCGGCGAAGCGGTAGGTCAGGGAGCGCCCGTACGGGACGGGGGCGCCGTTGCCGTCGAAGAGGTGGACGTGGTCGTCGAGCTGGGCGCGCAGGCGGGGGCCGTAGCGGTCGAGGAGTGCGCGGTCGCCCGCGAGGTGGGCGTGCAGGACCGGGTAGAAGTGCAGGGCCCAGGCGTTGTAGTGGTCGAAGGCGCGGTTGTCGCCGTCGCTGTACCAGCCGTCGCCGAGCCACCACTTCTCGACGCGCTCCAGGGAGCGTTCGACGGTGGCGGCGGCGCGGTCGGTCTCGATGCCGGCGTCCTTCAGGAAGCCGGCGACGGTGAGACCGAAGAGCCACCAGTTGTTGTCGACGGGGGACGGTTCGAGGGCGGGGAGCAGCCAGTCGACGGTGCGCTGCCGGACGCGGTCGTCGAGCCGGTCCCAGAGGCGGCGCCGGGTGAGGCGCAGGGCGAGGGCGACGGAGGCGGCCTCGACGACCGCCTGGCGGATGTCGGCCATCAGCGGCCAGTCCTCGGGACCGGTGCCGCCGGGCCGCCGGGTCCCGGCGGCGAGCCCTTCGGCGTAGCGGTCGAGGTGGCCGTGCGGGTCGTCGCCGTGGGCGGTCCGCAGGGCGGCGAGCAGGAAGGTCCGGGCGTAGCCCTCCAGGCCGTCGGAGCGGACGCCGGACCAGCTGGGGCGGGGTCCGGGGAGCTGGATCAGTCCCTTGCGGGGCGAGGCGTGGGGGCGGACGGCGAGGAGGAGACGGTCGGCCGTGCGCTCCCAGTGGGCCCGGGTCCATCCGGTGTACGGGCTGAGCGCGCGGTCCTCCCCGGGCTCGGGAGCGACCGGCGCACGGCCCTCGGGCGCACGGTCCTCAGGCGCGCGGTCGTCGGGCGCGCGATCCTGGGGCGCACGGTCCTCGGGCGCGCGGTCCTCGGGCGGCGTGGGCATGATGCTCCCTGGAACTCGCTGGGGGACGTCGGCGTCGCCCGGAATCCTGAAGACGCTTCGATCCGGCGTCAAGAGGTGACCGAGCGAATGATCGAAACTCCTCCCATTCGATCATTTCCTGGTCCCGCCTGGTCTAAGGTCGGGAGACCACCACCACCGCAAGGGGGAACCGCGCCGTGCGCGAGAGTGCTGCCGAACGACACGACCGACTGCTGGCCCTGGTGCGCGAGCGCGGCACGGCCCGGGTCTCGGACCTGGCCGGCCTGCTCGGGGTCTCCCCCGTGACCGCGCGCCGGGACGTCGAGGCGCTGGCCGCCCGGGGTCTGCTCGACCGCGTGCACGGCCAGGTCTCCTGGCCGCGCGGCCAGGGCGTGCCGGGCACCCAGGGCGCGCCCGGCGGGCTGGTGCTCGGACTGCTCGCGCCCTCCGCCACGTACTACTTCGCCGAGGTCATCCGGGGGGCGCACGAGGCGGCGGCGCGGGTGGGTGCCCGGCTCGTGCTGCGGATCTCCGACTACCGGCCGGAGGAGGACCGGGCCCGCACCGAGGGCCTGATCGCGGCGGGCGCCGAGGGCGTGCTCGTCGCGCCCGGCTGGCGGGGGCCCGAGGACCGGCTCGCGTACGGGGACTGGCTCGCGGAACTGCCGGTGCCGGCCGTGCTCCTGGAGCGCCGGGCGGATCCGGGCACTCCGCTCGACGGCCTCGACCGGGTCTCCTCGGACCACGCGCACGGGGTGCTGCTCGCCCTGCGCCACCTGATCGGCCTCGGTCACAGGGCCCCGCTCCTGGTGGCGCGCGGGGACAGCCCGACGGCGCTCGCGGTGCGGGCCGGGTACGCCGAGGCGCTGGGCGCGCTGGACCTGAAGGAGCCGCGGGCGGTCATCGACTCCGTACCGGCGGAGAGCGACCCGGAGGGCTTCGAGCGGGCGGTGCGGGCCCTGCACGAGGCGGTGGTCTCGGGGCGGGCGAGCGCGGCCCTGGTCCACAACGACGTGGACGCGATCCAGATCGTGCAGCGGCTCGCCGAGCTCGGGGTGCGGGTGCCGGAGGACCTGGCCCTGATCGCGTACGACGACGAGGTCGCCGCGCTGGCCGACATCCCGCTCACGGCGGTCGCGCCGCCGAAGCGGCAGGTGGGCCGGCACGCCACGGAGCTGCTGGTGGAGCGGCTGACCCGGCCCGCGGCGGCGGGCGAGGAGGACTGGGCCCGGCGTCATCTGAGCCTGCTGCCGCGGCTGCGGGTGCGGGCCTCGTGCGGGGCGGGCGCGGCAAGCTCGGTCTGATCTTTTTTCGATCAATCAATCTTTCGCTCTTGACTTCGGTCATGAACGGTCACAGGATCACGGCCACAACCTCCAAGCCCCCGCCCTCAGGAGCCGTGCCGTGCCCCTTCGTCGGAGCAGAACATCCCGCCTGACAGCCGCCACCGTCACCGCCCTGGCCGTTCTCACGGCCTGCGGCGGCGGCGGTGAGAACACCGCGGACAAGCCGAACGAGCCCGTGCCCCTCACCTTCTGGGGCTGGGCCAAGGGCTCCAAGGACGTGGTCGACGCCTTCAACGCCAGCCAGAAGAAGATCCGGGTGAAGTTCGAGGAGATCCCCTCGGGCACCGCCGGCGGCTACGCCAAGATCTCCAACGCGGTGAAGGCCGGCAACGCCCCCGACCTGGTCTCCATCGAGTACGCCTCGCTCCCCGAGTTCGTCTCCTCCGGCGCCCTGCAGGACATCGGCGACGAGTTCACCGAGCAGGACCGCGCCAAGCTGCTGCCGCAGGCGGTGGAGCTCACCACCCTCGGCGGCAAGAGCTGGGCGGTGCCCTTCGACGCCGCCCCGCAGGCCTTCTACTACCGCAAGGACCTCTTCGCGAAGTACCAGGTCGCCGTCCCCACCACCTGGGACGAGTTCAAGGCGGCCGCCGAGAAGGTGAAGAAGGCCGACGCCAAGGCCCGTATCGCCACCTTCTTCCCCGACGACCCGACCACCTTCGAAGCCATGGCCTGGCAGGCCGGCGCCCAGTGGTTCAAGGCCGAGAACGACACCTGGAAGATCGACACCACCGACCCGGCCACCACCAAGGTCACCGCCTACTGGCAGGGCCTGCTCGACGCCGACCTCGTCCACAAGAACGCCTCCTTCAGCCCCGAGTGGACCGGCTCCCTCAAGAACGGCACCACCATCGGCTACCTCGGCGCCTCCTGGGGCGCGGGCGTCCTCAAGGGAACCCTGCCCGAGCAGAGCGGCAAGTGGGCCGTCGCCCCCATGCCGCACTGGGGCACCCCCGCCAGCGGCATGCTCGGCGGCACCTCCTTCGCCGTCACCAAGGACAGCGAGAAGAAGGCCGCCGCGGTCGAGTTCGCCGAGTGGATGTCCACCACCGAGGCCGGCGTGAAGGCCCGCATCGCCTCCGGCACCTCCAGCGCCTTCCCCGCCGCCACCGCCCTGCGCCCGGTCGCCAAGCAGGTCTTCGACGCGAGCTACTACGGCGGCCAGGACATCTACGCCCTCTTCGAACAGGCCGGCGCCTCCATCGACGCCCACTGGGCCTGGGGGCCGACCACCGGCACCACCAACACCACCATCAAGGACCACTTCGGCAAGATCACCAAGGGCGGCCCCGGCATCGCCGACGCCGTCAAGGCGGGCCACGACGCCACCGTCGCCGAGCTCACCCGGCGCGGTCTGAAGGTCGAGGGCTGACACCGATGAAGGCCCGCACCCGCGCGGCGGCGACCCTGCTGACCCCGTTCTTCCTGCTCTTCACCGCGGTGATGGTGGTGCCGATCGGCTACGCGGTCTGGCTCAGCCTCTTCACCGAGAAGCAGTCGGGACTCGGCTTCGGCGGAGCCGAGACCGTCTTCAACGGACTCGACAACTACACCGCGGCGCTGGGTGACCGGGCCTTCCTCGAAGGCTTCGGCGTGCTGCTCGGATACTGCCTGCTCTACATCCCGCTGCTGCTCGCCGGGGCCCTCGCCCTCGCCCTGCTGCTCGACTCGGCCCTCGCCCGCGCCCGCCGCTTCTTCCAGCTCGCGCTGTTCCTGCCGCACGCCGTCCCCGGCATCATCGCCGCCCTGATCTGGGTCTACCTCTACACCCCCCAGCTCAGCCCGGTCGTCCGCGCCATGGAGGCCGGCGGCATCGGCTTCGACTTCTTCTCCCCCGAGGGCTCCCTCCCCTCCGTCGTCAACATCGCGCTGTGGGAGTGGCTCGGCTACAACATGGTGATCTTCTACGCGGCCCTCCAGGCCATCGACCGCTCCGTCCTCGAAGCCGCCACCGTCGACGGCGCCGGCTCCTGGCGGATCGCGTTCAGCATCAAACTCCCGCTGATCCGCGCCTCGCTCGGGATGGTCGCCCTCTTCACCGTCATCGGCTCGCTCCAGCTGTTCACCGAACCGCTCATCCTCAACAAGGGCACCGGATCGGCCGTCACCTCGACCTGGACGCCCAACATGTACGCGTACACCGCCGCGTTCGACCGCAACGACTACGGACTGGCCGCGGCCGCCTCCGTCCTGCTCGCCCTGACGGCCGCCCTGCTGTCCTTCGCCGTCACCCGTCTCACCGGCCGGAAGGGGAAGCGCGCATGAGCACCCCGCGCCCCGCGAACATCTGGCTGTCGAAGGCCGCCGTCAACGGCGCCCTCGTCCTCGCCGTCGTCTACATGCTCTTCCCCCTCGTGTGGCTGCTCACCGCCGCCACCAAGGACGCCGGCGGGCTCCTCGCCGGAAACGCCTTCTCCTTCGAGGGCTTCGACCTCGGCGGCAACCTCAGCCGCCTCGCCGCCCACAACGACGGCATCTACTTCCACTGGTACCTCAACAGCCTGCTCTACGCCGGCCTCGGCGCCCTCGCCTGCTCGCTGATCAGCGTCGCCGCCGGCTACGCCTTCGACAAGTACGACTTCCGGGGCAAGGAGAAGCTGTTCGGCGTCGTCCTGCTCGGCGTGCTCGTCCCCACCACCGCGCTCGCCCTGCCCATGTACCTTCTGGCCAGCGAGGTCGGCGTCGTCAACACCTACTGGGCCGTGCTCCTGCCCGTCCTCGTCAACCCCTTCGGCGTCTACCTCGCCCGCGTCTTCAGCGCCGGCTACATCCCCGACGAGGCCCTGGAGGCCGCCCGCATCGACGGGGCCGGCGAACTGCGCACCTTCTGGTCCATCGGTCTGCGCATGGTCATGCCCGGCTTCGTGACCGTCTTCCTCTTCCAGTTCACCGCCATCTGGAACAATTTCTTCCTCCCCCTGGTGATGCTCTCGGACCAGAAGCTCTTCCCGCTGAGCCTCGGCCTCTACGCGTGGAACAGCAACGCCCACGCCGAACCCGACCACTACCCCCTCGTCCTCACCGGCTCCCTGCTCGCGGTCGTCCCCCTCGTCGTCGCCTTCGTCTCCCTCCAGCGCCACTGGAAGGCCGGTCTGACCGCCGGCAGCGTCAAGTGAGGCATCGTCAAGTGAGGAACCCGGATCCCACGATGCACCCCACCACCGACCATCGCCCCGGCGACCGCCCCGGCCGCCGCCCCCGGCTCCTGCTCGCCATGGGCCCCGGCGTCGCCGACCGCCTCCTCACCGACTCCCACCGCACCCGCCTCACCGCGCTCGCCCGCACCGACCCGCACCTGGTCGCCCACGACCTCACCGCGCCCACGCCCGAGGCCGCCGCCGCGCTCGCCGAGGCCGAACTCCTCCTCACCTGCTGGGGCGCCACTCCGCTCACCGCCGAGGTGCTCGGCCGCGCGCCGCGCCTCAAGGCCGTCGTCCACGCCGCCGGCTCGGTCAAGCACCACGTCACCGACGCCTGCTGGGACCGCGGCATCGCCGTCACCTCGGCCGCCGCCGCCAACGCCCTGCCCGTCGCCGAGTACACCCTCGCCGCGATCCTCTTCGCCGGGAAACGGGTCCTGCACTCCGCCCGGCGGTACGCCGAGCTGCGCACCGCCCACGACTGGCTCACCGCCTCCGCCGACTGGGGCAACCACCGCAGGACCGTCGGCATCGTCGGCGCCTCCCGGATCGGCCGCCGGGTCCTGGAACTGCTCCGGCCCTTCGACCTCGACGTCCTGCTCCACGACCCGTACGTGACGAAGGACGAGGCCCGTGCGCTCGGCGCGGAAGCCGTGGGCCTCGACGAGCTGTGCGCCCGCAGCACCGTCGTCTCCGTCCACGCGCCCCAGCTCCCCGCCACGTACCGCATGATCAGCGCGGAACGGATCGCGGCGATGCCGGACGGCGCGACCCTGATCAACACCGCCCGCGGTTCCCTCGTCGACGAGGAGGCCCTCCTCCCCCACCTGGTGGCCGGACGCCTCCACGCGGTCCTGGACGTGACCGACCCCGAGCTCCCGCCGCCCGACTCCCCGCTCTACACCCTGCCGAACGTGCTGCTCACCCCGCACGTGGCCGGCTCGCTGGGCAACGAGCTGCACCGGATGGCCGACCAGGCGCTGGAGGAGGTGGCGCGCTACGGGCGGGGAGAGCCGTTCGCGGAGCAGGTGCGGGCCTCGGACCTGCGGCGCTCGGCGTGACACCGCCGGCCCACGGGCCCGGTCCTAGAATGGAGGGGTCCGAGCGGGTCCGGGAGACGTCTCCGGGAGGCGCCATGACCTTCGTACAGATCATCGACTGCAAGACCAGCCGGGTCGACGACCTCAGCCGTCTGATGGACCGGTGGGTCGAGCAGACCAAGGGCAAGCGCACCGCCACCCACAGCATCGTCGGCAAGGACCGCTCCGACGCCTCCCATGTCGTGGAGATCGTCGAATTCCCCTCGTACGACGTGGCCATGCGCAATTCGCAGCTGCCGGAGACCGACCGGATCTTCCGCGAGATGGTCGCGCTCTGCGACGAGATGCCGACCTTCACCGACCTGGACGTCGTACGGGACGAGGCGCTGTACAAGGCCAACGCCCGGCGGCTCCTGGAGATGATCGCGGGCGAGCCGGAGCTGGCGCTGCTCGACGAGGTGATCGCCGAGGGCTACCACGACCACGACCCGACCAACGAGCAGGACGTCATCGGCATGGACGCGGTCCGGCGCGAGATCCGGATGTGGCGGGACGGCTTCGACTTCTCCTTCACCGTCGACGACCAGATCGCCGAGGGCGACCGGGTGTGCACCCGCTGGACCTGGCGGGGCACCCACAACGGCGACTTCATGGGGCTCCAGCCGACCGGCATGGATGTCGAGATGACCGGCACCGTCATCCACCGCTTCCGGGACGACGGGAAGATCGCCGAGGGCTGGTGGCAGTACGACCTGCTCGGCCTGATGGGTCAGCTGGGCGCGGTCGAGGCGTAGACCTTCCGGACGAAAGGCCGAGGCCCGGTGCTCCCGCGACGGGAGCACCGGGCCTCGGCGCTGTGAGCTGGAGGGCTCAGTGGGAGTGGCCGTGACCGTGGCCGTGGCCGTGGTCCGCCGGCTCCTCCTCCTTCTTCTCCACCACGAGGGTCTCGGTGGTGAGGAGCAGGGAGGCGATCGAGGCGGCGTTCTCCAGGGCGGAGCGGGTGACCTTCACCGGGTCGATGACGCCGGCCTTGACCAGGTCGCCGTACTCGCCGGTGGCGGCGTTGAAGCCCTGGCCCTTGTCGAGCTCCGCCACCTTCGCGGTGATGACGTAGCCCTCGAGGCCGGCGTTCTCGGCGATCCAGCGCAGCGGCTCGACGGCGGCGCGGCGGACGACCGCGACACCGGTGGCCTCGTCGCCGGTCTTGTCGAGGTTGCCCTCGAGGACCTTGACGGCGTGGACGAGCGCGGAGCCACCACCGGAGACGATGCCCTCCTCGACCGCGGCGCGGGTCGCGGAGATGGCGTCCTCCAGACGGTGCTTCTTCTCCTTCAGCTCCACCTCGGTGGCGGCGCCGACCTTGATCACGCACACGCCGCCGGCCAGCTTGGCGAGGCGCTCCTGGAGCTTCTCGCGGTCCCAGTCGGAGTCCGTGGTCTCGATCTCGGCCTTGATCTGGTTGACGCGGCCGAGGACGTCCTCGGAGGAGCCGGCGCCGTCCACGATCGTGGTGTCGTCCTTGGTGACGGTCACGCGGCGGGCGGAGCCCAGCACGTCCAGACCGGCCTGGTCGAGCTTGAGGCCGACCTCCTCGGAGATGACGGTGGCACCGGTGAGGGTGGCCATGTCCTGGAGCATCGCCTTGCGGCGGTCACCGAAGCCGGGCGCCTTGACGGCGACGGCGTTGAAGGTGCCGCGGATCTTGTTGACGACGAGGGTGGAGAGGGCCTCGCCCTCGACGTCCTCGGCGATGATCAGCAGCGGCTTGGAGCTGCCGGCCTGGATGACCTTCTCGAGCAGCGGCAGGAGGTCCTGGATGGAGGAGATCTTGCCCTGGTTGATCAGGATGTACGGGTCGTCGAGGACGGCCTCCATACGCTCCTGGTCGGTCACCATGTACGGGGACAGGTAGCCCTTGTCGAAGGCCATGCCCTCGGTGAAGTCGAGCTCCAGGCCGAAGGTGTTGGACTCCTCGACGGTGATGACACCGTCCTTGCCGACCTTGTCCATGGCCTCGGCGATGAGCTCGCCGACCTGCTGGTCCTGAGCGGAGAGCGCGGCGACGGCGGCGATGTCGGACTTGTCGTCGATCGGGCGCGCGGTGGCGAGCAGCTCGTCCGAGACGGCCTTGACGGCGGCGTCGATGCCCTTCTTCAGGGCGGCCGGGGAGGCGCCGGCGGCGACGTTGCGCAGACCCTCGCGGACCAGGGCCTGGGCGAGCACGGTGGCGGTGGTGGTGCCGTCACCCGCGATGTCGTTGGTCTTGGTCGCCACCTCCTTCACCAGCTGGGCGCCGAGGTTCTCGTACGGGTCCTCGATCTCGACCTCGCGGGCGATCGTGACACCGTCGTTGGTGATGGTGGGGGCGCCGAACTTCTTGTCGATGACGACGTTGCGGCCCTTGGGGCCGATCGTCACCTTCACCGTGTCGGCCAGCTTGTTGACGCCGCGCTCAAGGGCGCGACGGGCGTCCTCGTCGAACTTCAGGATCTTCGCCATGGGAGCGATTCAGCCCTCTCGGAAATCGTTGAAAAAAACTGCGCCCCTGGACGCCCGCGGAGAAGCCAGGGGGTCAGGGGCGCAGTTCAAAGCATCTGTGTCAGGTGCCTTGGGGTGACTTACTTCTCGATGATCGCGAGCACGTCGCGAGCCGAGAGGACGAGGTACTCGTCGCCGTTGTACTTCACCTCGGTGCCGCCGTACTTGCTGTAGAGCACGACGTCGCCGACCTTCACGTCGAGCGGAAGGCGCTCGCCGTTCTCGAAGCGGCCCGGGCCCACGGCGAGGACGGCGCCCTCCTGGGGCTTCTCCTTCGCGGTGTCCGGGATGACCAGGCCAGAGGCGGTGGTCTGCTCCGCGTCGAGCGGCTGGACCACGATGCGGTCCTCGAGCGGCTTGATGGCAACCTTGGAGCTGGTGGTCGTCACGATCCGACCTCCCCCTTCGGAGATCTCACGGGGTTAACTGTCTGAGGTGGCGACCAGGTGGATCCGTCGTCGCGGGTGCCGGACCTGCCCGTCGCTGTGTTGGCACTCTCCGGTGGGGAGTGCCAGAGCCGAGACTATGACCGCGATTAGCACTCGGTCAAGCGGAGTGCCAATTCACGACCCCGTGGCGCGAACGGGCGGCGCCGATTCCTCCCGATCGGGGGGAACGCTCGGCCGGATCTGGTGGTTCCGTACGAGCGGGGTGACCTTCTCCGCCGCCTTGCGGCCGAGCCGTTCGATCGGGTCGACGGAGGACGCGCAGCCCGGCAGGGCGAACAGCGCGCCGGCCAGGGCGAGGACGGCGCTCAGCCGGCGCGCCCGGCCCGTGCGCGGCCGGCCCGTAGCCGCCCGCCCCGTACGCGCCCGGCTCCCGCGCGGCCGTCGTCCGGTCATACGTAGTCCTCGAGCTTCGCCACCGCGTAGCCCTTGGCCGTGACCGTCTTCATCACCCGCCGGATCATGTCCGGCATGCTGCCCTTCCAGTCCCCCTTGCCCCGGAAGTGGGTCAGGATGATGTCGCCCGGGTGCAGGTCCCGGTCCCACTCGCGCCACTCCATGCGGTCGGGGAAGGCCTCGGACGCCCACAGCGGGACGGCCTTGACTCCGCACGCCTTCGCGGCGCGCAGGGTGTCCTCGTTGTAGTTGCCGTACGGCGGGCGGAACAGCGGGGGCCGCTTGCCGAACCGTTTCTCGATGACGTCCTGCATGCCGCAGATCTGCCGCTTCTGGGCGGCGTAGCCGAGGCCGGGCAGATACGGGTGGGTCAGGGTGTGGTTGTGCAGGGCCACCCCGGCGTCCTGCATCTTCTCGAAGTAGCCGTAGTCCTCCTTGACGAGGTAGTCGCTGAGGAACGCGCTGTACGGGATCCTCAGCTCGCTCATCATGCGCAGCAGCTCGGGATCCTTCTCCGCGCCGTCGTCGATCGTCAGGAAGACGACCTTCTCCTTGGTCGGCACGGTGGTGAAGACCGGCGGCAGGTCCGTCCCGTCGGTCTCGAAGCCCTTGCGGGTGATGATCCGGGGCTTCACCGCGGGCGGCTCGGGCGCCTCCAGCGGCGGCTGGGCCAGGCCCCACTTCCTGGCGGCGGCGATCCGGGCGGCGCGCGCCTTGCGGACCCGCTCCACGTACGCGTGGAGCGCGCCGGCCGCGCCTTCCACGCGGGGCTGCTGGCCGGCGGCCGGCCTGACCGGCCCGGACTCGGACCCGGCCCCGGATCCGGTTCGCTCGTCGGGGACGGGCTCGGCGCAGGCCGAGACGAGCGCGGCGACGATCAGGGCGGCCCCGACCACCCGCACGCCCCGCGTCGACCGTGCCGCACGTGGCGACCGGCGAAAAGAGCGGGACTGTTCCTTTTGTCGTACTAGCTGCATGGCGCCGCATCCTGTCAGCGCCACGCCCCTCCGGGGCGCCGACACCACCGGCGTGCGCCCACCGTCCCCCGGGCGGCCCACACGTGTCCCGACCAGCAGAATGGGAGGGGTGACCGACCTCGCCGCCTTCACCGCCCTGCTCGCCCCCGAGGGGCAGGCCCTCCTCGCCACCCTGCGCGACTACGCCCCCGCCCGGGAACTGGCGGTGGCCTCCCGGCTGCGCCGCGACCACCCCGCCGAGCTGGTCTCGGCGGCGCTCGGACAGGCCCGGCTGCGGCAGCGGGCGGTGGCGAAGTTCGGCGCCGAGGACGCGTACCGGATGTACTTCACGCCCAACGGCGTCGAGCAGTCCACGCGGGCGACCGTGGGCGCGTACCGCGCCGGGCGCCTGCGGGAGCTCGGCGTGCGCAGCGTCGCCGACCTGTGCAGCGGCATCGGCGGCGACGCGATCGCGCTCGCCCGCGCCGGGATCTCCGTCCTCGCCGTCGACCGCGACCCGCTGACCGCCGCCGCCGTCCGCGCCAACGCCGAGGCGCTCGGCCTCGCGGACCTGATCGAGGTGCGCTGCGCCGACGTCACCGAGATCGACACGAGCCCGTACGACGCCGTCTTCGTCGACCCGGCCCGGCGCGGGGACCGGGGCCGAGGGCGGATCTTCGACCCCGAGGCCTACTCGCCGCCGCTGTCCTGGGCCGTCGAGGCGGCCCGCAAAGCCCCGCACGCGGCCCTGAAGATCGCCCCCGGCATCCCGCACGAGGCGGTGCCCGGGGAGGCCGAGGCGGAGTGGATCTCCGACCGCGGCGACGTCAAGGAGGCGGTCCTCTGGTTCGGCACCGAGCCGGGCGCCCGCCGCGCCACCCTGCTGCCCGGCGGCGCCACGCTCACCGGCCGCGGCCTGCCCGACCCCGCGGTCCGGCCCGTCGGCCGCTACCTCTACGAACCGGACGGCGCCGTCATCCGCGCCCACCTGGTCGCCGAGGTCGCCGAACAGCTCGGCGGCGGCCTGATCGACGAGACCATCGCCTACGTCACCGCCGACGCCCTGACCCCGACCCCGTACGCCACCGCCTACGAGATCACCGACGAACTCCCCTTCAACCTCAAGAAGTTGAAGGCCCTGCTGCGGGAACGCGAGGTCGGCACCCTGACCGTGAAGAAGCGCGGCTCCGCCGTCGAGCCCGAGGAGATCCGCCGCAAGGTGAAGCCGAAGGGCCCCCACTCCGCGACGGTCCTCCTCACACGTGTCGCGGGGGCCCCGACGATGCTGATCGGCGCCCCTGCGGGCGGGACACAGGGCCGGTGACCCGGAGCACCAGGCGGTAGTGGGAGACGGCCTTCGTGAGGCCGATCAGGCCGTTGATCCAGAAGATGAGCGCGACGCCCATGCCGTACGCGACGAGGCCGTAGCCGCCGTCCAGGCCGGAGCCGGAGCCCTCCGCGGTCGTGTGGGCCGGGACGGCGAAGCCCAGCCACAGGCCGATGCCGCACATCACGGCCGACAGCACCATCCAGCAGGCGCTCCGGACCGGCGCCCGCAGCCGGGCGTCCGTCGGCCCGTGCCGGTCCAGGAGCGCCCACTCGACGAGCCGCTCGCGCGCGATCCGGTCCTGCCGCACGGACCGCGCGGTCAGCCACACCGCCGGGACGAGCACGCCGATGCCGAGCGCGGCCGCGATCAGCCCGACGAGCAGCGCGAGCGGGTCGAGGATCGCGCCGCCGAGGGAGGTGAGCAGCATGCCGACCATGCCCCAGCCGACCTGGAGCATCAGGAACCACGCCAGGAACAGCGCGAGCCGCCCGCCGCCGAGCAGCCGCCGCCCCAGCGCGTCGAGCGCCAGCGCCCGGTCGGCGAGCCGCGCGGCCCGGTCGGGCCAGCTCCGGATCTCGGCGGGCGGGGGCGGCGGAGGCATCGGCGAACGCGGAGACATGGGGAGAAAGCCTACGTCCCGTCCGGCGGCCCGTCAGGACCGGGCAGACACCTCGCGCGCGCCCTACTCCCCTCTCTCCGACGGGAGTTCAGCGGCGCCCGAGTTCAGCGACGCCCGGGTTCACCGGCGCCCGGGTTCAGCGGCGCACGGGTTCAGCGGCGCCCGAGTTCACCGGCGCCCGAGTTCACCGGCGCCCGGGTTCACCGGCCCGCTCCCGCAGCAGCGCCCGCTCCGGCTTCACCGACGCCCGGGTTCACCGCGCCCGGGTTCACCGGCCCGCTCCCGCAGCAGCGCCCGCTCCGATTCGTTGCGGGTCAGCTCCGCCGCCCGCTCGAACTCCGCCCGCGCCTCGTCGATCCGCCCGAGCCGGGCGAGCAGGTCACCGCGGACGCTCGGCAGCAGGTGGTAGCGGGCCAGGGCCGGTTCGGCGGCGAGGGCGTCGACCAGCGGGAGGGCGGCGGCCGGACCCTCGGCCATCGACACGGCCACCGCCCGGTTCAGCTCCACCACCGGTGAAGGGGCCAGCTCCATGAGCCGCCCGTACAGCCCGGCGATCACCGCCCAGTCCGTCTCCCGGTACGAGGCGGCCCGCGCGTGACAGGCGGCGATCGCGGCCTGGAGGGCGTACGGGCCGTAGCCGCGCCCGTCGCCGGCGCGGGCCAGCGCGTCGAAACCGCGCCGGATCAGCAGCCGGTTCCAGCGCCGCCGGTCCTGGTCGGCGAGCAGCACCGGCCGCCCGTCCGGGCCGGTGCGGGCGGCCGTGCGTGACGCCTGGAGTTCGAGGAGGGCCGCGAG
Source organism: Streptomyces sp. NPDC126499 (assembly GCF_040302485.1). Lineage (NCBI taxonomy): Bacteria > Bacillati > Actinomycetota > Actinomycetes > Kitasatosporales > Streptomycetaceae > Streptomyces > Streptomyces sp. NPDC126499. The sequence continues at coordinate 58,711 of NZ_JBEOUO010000023.1, forward strand.
GCCGTGGACCTCGCTCTCGCCCGGCATCAGCGCGGCGAGCCCCCGGGCCAGCCGGAGCGCGTCCTCGCACAGCGCCGGCCGCAGCAGGTCGTCGCCGGCGGTGGCCGCGTACCCCTCGTTGAAGATCAGGTAGACGACCTCCAGGACCGAGCCGAGCCGGGCGGCCCGGTCCTCCCCGTAGGGAACTTCGAAGGCGACTCCCTTGGTGGCGAGCGCCCGCTTCGCCCGGGTGATCCGGGCCGCGACCGTCGGCTCCGGCACGAGGAAGGCCCGCGCGATCTCGTCCGTCCGCAGGCCGCCGACGAGGCGCAGCGTGAGCGCGGCGCGCGCGTCGGCGGAGAGCACCGGGTGGCAGGTGGTGAAGACCAGCCGCAGCACGTCGTCGTCGATGTCACCGGGGCCGGAGGGCTCGGGATCGTACGACTCCTCGGTGAGGGTCCGGCCGACCTCGGCGAGCTTGCGGGCGTACGTCTCGCGCCGCCGTACGAGATCGACGGCGCGGTGCTTGGCGGTGGCCGTCAGCCAGGCGCCCGGACGGTCCGGGACGCCTTCCCGCGGCCACTGCTCAAGGGCGGCGACGAGCGCGTCCTGGGCGATCTCCTCGGCGATGCCGATGTCCCGGACGATCCTCGCCGCCGTGGCGACGATCCGCGCCGACTCCATCCGGAAGACCGTCTCCAGCGTGCTCTGCACCGTCACGCCTCACATGACAGCACACCGGCGTCAGCCCTCGGGCATCTCCTCGACCTCGCGGACCTCCAGACCGACCTTCCAGTGCGGCGGGTGGACGGCCAGGAACCGCTTCCCCCATTCGACGGCCTCGGCCATGTCCTTGCACTGGAGCATCGCGTAGCCGCCGACGACCTCCTTGGTCTCGGTGAAGGGACCGTCCGTATACGACAGCTTCCCGTCCGACCAGGTGATGCGGGTGGCCTCGGCGGTCGGCTTGAGCCCGGCGGTGTCCAGCATGGCACCCGCCTTGGTGATCTCCTCGAACAGCGCGCCCATGCGCTCCTCGAAGCCGGGGTCGGCCGACGCCATGTCGATGGTGTTCTCCTCGATGCGGACGAGGGAGAGGTAGCGGGGCATGGTGGCTCCTCGGGGTGCGGTGGCGGGGCCGTTCCCCGCCTTCCACTCGTACGTCGAACGGGTCCGGCCCGCATCGACACCCCGCGGAAAATTTCTCCCCGGTTTTTTCCGCGGGCGGAAACCTCCCCGGAGGTCGTCCTCAGAGGGGGTCCCCGGAGGGGATCCTCACAGGTGGTCCCCAGAGGGGATCCTCACAGGTAGTCCTCCAGGCGTGCCACCGTGAAGCCCTGCTCCTGGATGTGCCGCAGCAGGTTGGCCGTCATCTCGGTCATCGTCGTGCCCTTCAGCTCCGACGGGCCGCGGAAGTGGGCCAGGATGATGTCGCCGGGGTGGAGCTTCCGGTCGCCGCGCTGGTACTGCATGTTCTTGATCTGCATGGACTCGCGCCACAGGACGATCGCGTCGACCCCGCACCGCGCGGCCGCGGCGCGGGTGGCCTCGTTCCAGTTGCCGTAGGGCGGGCGGAAGAGGCGGGGGCGCTTGCCGTAGTGCTCTTCCAGGCGGTCCTGCTGGCCGCAGATCTCCCGGCGCTGGGCCTCCGGGGAGAGGGTGCGCAGGTTGGGGTGGGTCAGGGTGTGGTTGGCGACGCCGTGGCCCTGGGCGACGAGCGGGGCGAAGTACGGGTAGTCGCCGCGGATCGCCGAGTCGGTGAGGAACATCGTCACCGGCACCTTGAGGTCCCGCATCATCGCGACGAACTCGGGGTCCTTCTCCGCCCCGTCGTCGATCGTGAGGAAGACGACCTTGTCGGTGGTCGGGATGTCGCTGACGACCGGGACCGGCTCGCCGGGCTTGCGGGCGAGCGGTTTGACCGCGGGCGGGGCCGGCGCGGGCGCGAACGGCTTCAGGCCCCAACGGCCGAAGGCCGCGGCCCGCGTGCCGGGGGCGTCGGGCGCGCCCGCCTTGTCCCCGGCCGACGCGCCTCCGGCGGCGGGGGCGTCCTGGGCGGGCGCGGTCTTCGGGGTGGTCGGAGCGGGTGTGTCGGCGTCGGCGGCCGCACAACCGGTCGCGAACAGAGCCACGGCGGTCAGCGCCGCCCACAGCGCGAGGGTCTTCTTCACGCGCTGTGGGATGCCCGATCCGAACGAAAGGTTGCTCTCGGTACGACTATCCGACTGAATCACCGGACGGATTCATCCGGCGGACTCACCTGACGGAGTCAGCCGACGGAGTCAGCCGACGGATTCACCTGACGGACTCACCCGACCGATTCAAAGCGCCAGCGGTGCACCGGACGGGTGACCAGCTCCGCGGCCGGCTCCGGCAGCTCGGGCAGCTCCGCGCCCAGCCCTTCCCCGTCCGCCGTGTCCCACCACGTCATGACCAGGACCCGGTCCTGCGGCGCGCGGAAGGTCTCACGGCGCACCGGCTCGCGCGGAAGGACCCGCGACCGCGCCCACTCCAGGAGCTCGTCGCCGCGGCCCGGGACGGCGCGCGCCTCCCACATCAGGGTGACCCTCACGAGTACAGGTTCTCCTTGCTCACCTCGTGCACGTGGTCGTGGTCGTGGGCATGGCCGTGCCCGTGGGCGCCGGGGACGTGCGGGTCGGTCACCGGCAGCGAGGAGTCCGCCGACAGCTCCAGGTCGGAGGCGGCCCGTCCCCGGGCCACCATCTCGGCGCCCAGCGCCGCCACCATCGCGCCGTTGTCGGTGCACAGGCCGGGCCGCGGCACCCGCAGCCGGATGCCGGCCCGCTCGCAGCGCTCCTCGGCCAGCGCCCGCAGCCGCGAGTTGGCGGCCACGCCGCCGCCGATCATCAGGTGGTCGACGCCCTCGTCCTTGCAGGCCCGGACGGCCTTGCGGGTGAGCACGTCGACGACGGCCTCCTGGAAGGACGCGGCGACGTCCCGTACGGGCACCTCCTCGCCCGCGTTCCGCTTGGCCTCGATCCAGCGCGCCACGGCGGTCTTCAGACCGGAGAAGGAGAAGTCGTACGCGGGGTCCTTCGAACCGGTCAGACCGCGCGGGAAGGCGATGGCCTCGGGGTCGCCCTCCCTGGCGAGCCGGTCGATGACCGGGCCGCCGGGGAAGCCCAGGTCGAGCACGCGCGCGATCTTGTCGAAGGCCTCGCCCGCGGCGTCGTCGATGGTCGCGCCCATGGGGCGGACGTCGCTGGTGATGTCACTCGAAAGGAGCAGCGAGGAGTGGCCGCCGGAGACCAGCAGCGCCATCGTCGGCTCGGGCAGCCGGCCGTGCTCCAGCTGGTCGACGCAGATGTGCGACGCCAGGTGGTTGACGCCGTAGAGCGGCTTTCCGAGGGCGTACGCGTACGCCTTGGCGGCGGAGACGCCGACGAGCAGCGCGCCCGCGAGGCCGGGACCGGCGGTGACGGCGATGCCGTCGAGGTCCTTCGGGGAGACGCCGGCCTGCTTCAGGGCGCGTTCGATCGTCGGGACCATCGCCTCCAGGTGGGCGCGGGAGGCGATCTCGGGCACGACGCCGCCGAAGCGGGCGTGGGTGTCGACGCTGGAGGCGACGGCGTCGGCGAGCAGGGTCGTTCCGTGGACGATGCCGACTCCGGTCTCGTCGCAGGAGGTCTCGATGCCGAGTACGAGCGGTTCGTCAGCAGCCATCTGAATCAGTCTCTGTTCCTTGAACGGTGTGTCGCATCACGAGCGCGTCCACGTTGCCGGGCTGGTAGTAGCCGCGGCGGAAGCCGATGGGCTCGAAGCCGAAGCGCTCGTACAGCTTCTGGGCCCGGGTGTTGTCCACGCGCACTTCGAGGAGGACCTCTTCGCACTCGAAGGCGGTCGCGGCCTGCAGGAGGTCGGTCAGCAGCCGGGCGCCGAGGCCGGTGCCCCACTGGTCACGGGCCACGGCGATGGTCTGGACGTCGCCGAGTCCGCCGGCGGCGGCGAGGCCCGCGTAGCCGACGAGCCGCCCGTTGCCGGAGCCGTCCGGGGAGGGCTCCTCGGCGACGACGTAGTGGCGGGTCGCGCGCGGCCCGCGGGCGTGCGCCAGCTCGGACCAGAACATGCCCTCGGACCAGGCGTCCTCGGGGAACAGCTCCGCTTCCAGCGCGAGCACCGGCCCGATGTCCCACCACCGCATCGCGCGCAGCACGGTCTCGGTCCCGGCGGTCACTTGGGCGTGACCACCTTGTAGTTCTTCGGCACCTGCGCGTCGGGCCGGCGCAGGTACATCGGCAGCGGGTCGAGGAAGCCGCCGTCGCCCGCCGCCAGCTTCTCGGCCGCGAGGGCGGCGAGCGCGGCCGCCGACTGGTGCTCGGGGTCACGGGCGTCGGGGAAGGCCTCGGGGTACAGCTTCGCGCCCGCGCCGACGACGGGCAGCCCGGCGAGGTCCTCGGCGATGTCGGCGGGCCGGTCGACGGCCGCGTCCGTCACGCGGGTGCGGGAGTTCTCGTACCGCGCCCAGTAGACCTCCTTGCGGCGCGCGTCCGTGGCGACGGCGAAGGGCTCGTCGATGCCGGAGGCGTACGCGAGTCCGTCGAGCGTGCACAGGCCGTGCACCGGGACGCCGAGCGCGGAGGCGAAGGTCGCGGCGGTGACGAGGCCGACGCGCAGCCCGGTGTACGGGCCGGGGCCGACGCCGACCACGAGTCCGGTCACCCGGCCGAGGGTCAGCCCGGCGTCCTTCAGGACCCGGTCGACGGCGGGCAGCAGCAGCTCCCCGTGGCGGCGGGCGTCGACCTGGCTCGACTCGGCGACGACGGTCTCGCCGTCGTGGAGGGCGACGGTGACGGCGGGTGTGGCGGTATCCATGGCGAGCAAGAGCACGCGAACAGCCTACGGCGCCGGAGCGCCCCGCACGGCGCCCCCTGCGCGGGCGGCGGCTGCTGCTACGGTCGGGCACCTATACGTTGGTACGACAGAAAGTGGGCGCACGGTGGCAAGGAGCAGCTCGGGATTCGTGGCCGGGCTCACCGCGGCCGCGCTCGCCGCGGTCGCTTTCCTCGCCTATCAGGCGTCGGCCGTCGCACCGCCGCCGGCCGAGCTGGCGGCGACGCCGCGGACCCCGGAGGCCGCGCCCTCGGCCCCGGCCACGGGCACGCCGAAGCAGCCGAGGAAGGACCCGCTGGCGCTGCCGGCGAACTCGGGCACGGGCGAGCGGGTGGTGTACGGCCTTGCCGACCGCCGGGTGTGGCTGGTCGACGAGCAGGGCCGGGTGACGCACACCTTCTCCGTCATGCCGAGCACGGTGTCCCCGCCGCCGGGGACGTACGCGGTGACCTCGCGCTCGGGCGCGGTGCGCGGCTCGGACGGCGTGCAGATCGAGCACGTCGTGCGCTTCGCGACGGTCCAGGACGTGTCGATCGGCTTCAGCGCGGCGGTGGACGGCTCGACGCCGTCGCCGGACCCGTCGCGGAAGACGGGCGGCATCCGGATGAAGCGGGCGGACGGCGAGGCGATGTGGCGGTTCGCCGTGATCGGCGAGAAGGTCGTCGTCGTCCCGTAGGACGGACGGGGTACGGCGGCGGGCACGGCGGTAAGGGGGACGGGGACGGGGCCGCCGTGTACGGCGTCGGCCGTACCGGGGCGTGCCCGACCGTACGGGGACGGGTCAGGCGGTACGGGGGCGGGTTCAGCGATACGGGGCCGCGGCCGGCGGTGGGGCCGGCACGGTCCGGTCGGGCCCGGGCACGCGACGGGGCCCGGTCGGCGGCCTGCCGGCTCGGCCCGTGCCGCTGGCTCACGGGCTTCGGGCCCTGCCGGTGACTTACAGGCTCAGGCCGCCTCGTCGCGGACGACGGCTTCCCGTTCCTCGGCGGCATCGGGCCCGCCCTCGGTCCCGTTGTCGGTCGGGCGCGGTGGGGTGGACACGGCGGTGGCCGCGACGCAAGAGGCGAGCAGGTCCCTCATCGAGACGCGCTCCTCCGTACGGTCCGCCTGACCGGTGTGCTCCGGCGTCGCCATGCATGCCTCCCGTAGGTTAGGTACACCTAACCAAGTCGTGGTTCCATGTCACCACGCCTTGGCGTACCGGCGCAACATTTTCCCGACACGTTGTCGGAACCTACGGACGTCGCCCCGTACGGCTCAGCCCAGGCGGAGGTCCTCGTCGGCCCACCGGGCGCCGATGCCGTTGAGGACGACCGTGCGGCGGTCGTCGTCCTCGTCCGCCGTGTCCCCGACCACGCGGTGGATCAGCACGTGCAGCCGGTCGTCGGTCAGGTCCTCGACCTTGCCGTCGCCCCACTCGACCACCACGACCGAGTCGGGCAGCGAGACGTCGAGGTCCAGGTCCTCCATCTCCTCCAGGCCGCCGCCGAGCCGGTAGGCGTCGACATGCACCAGGGCCGGGCCGCCGACCAGCGAGGGGTGGACGCGGGCGATCACGAAGGTCGGCGAGGTGACGGCGCCCCGGACGCCCAGGCCCTCGCCGAGGCCGCGGGTCAGGGTGGTCTTGCCGGCGCCGAGTTCACCGGTGAGCATCACGAGGTCGCCGGGACGCAAGCGCTTCGCGAGGCGGCGGCCGAGCTCCTGCATCCGCTCGGGCGAGTCGACGGCGAGGGTGGCCTGGTTGTGCGGTGTGTCCATGCCCGCCAACCTACCGATTCGCCGGGCCCGCTATCCGCCGGCCCGGACGGCTCCCGCCCTGACCAGCAGGTCCGCGATCCGGTCGGTGACCGCCTCCGGGTGCTCCAGCATCACCAGGTGTCCGCCGTCGGGCACGATGACCAGCTCCGCGTCCGGCAGCAGGCCGGCGATGGCCTCGGTGTGCGAGCTGGGCGTGACCAGATCGCGGTCACCCGCGAGGGCGAGCACCGGCAGTCCGGCGAGGACGGCGAGCGCCGCCGCCTTGTCGTGCTCGGCGAACGCGGGATAGAACTCGGCGACCACGTCGATCGGCGTCGACTCGATCATCCGCTCGGCGAAGCGGGCGACCGCCGGATCCACGTCCTTCGACGAGAACGAGTACTTCTTGATCAGCCCGGCGAACAGGTCGGCGGTGGCCCGCCGCCCCCGCTCCACCAGCTCCGCCCGCGCGCCGAGCGCCCGGAGCACACCCGGCAGCACCCGGCGCACCGCGTTGACGCCGGCCGTCGGCAGCCCGTAGTTGACCTCGCCGAGCCGCCCCGCCGAGGTCCCGACGAAGGCGACGCCGGTGACCCGCTCCCTGATCAGCTCGGGGTGACGGTCGGCGAGCGCCATGATCGTCATGCCGCCCATCGAGTGCCCCACCAGGACCAGCGGCCCCTCGGGCGCGGCGGCGTCGATGACGGCCTTCAGGTCGCGCCCCAGCTGGTCGATCGAGACCGGCACGCCCTCCGGGCCCGCCTGGGCGAGGCCGCGGTCCGACCGGCCGTGGCTGCGCTGGTCCCAGTGGACGGTGCGGACCAGACCGCGCAGCGCCGCCCGCTGGAAGTGCCAGGCGTCCTGGTTGAGGCAGTAGCCGTGGCTGAAGACGACGGTGACCGGAGCGGGCGCCTTGCGCCCGAAGAGCCTGCGCCGCCGCGTGGCCGAGGAGCCCGCCCCGGCGCTCTCGCCCGCCTCGCCGACCTCGTCGCCCCCGTCCGCCTTATCGGCCTCGGCGGCCTCGGCGGCCTCGTCGATCTCGTCGATCTCGTAGTAGAGCTCGGTGCCGTCGTCGGCGACCGCCCGCCCGGGCGTGCCGCGCAGGGCGCCGTACGGGCCCTCGGCGTCCAGCGCGAGCCGCGCCTTCTCCCGTACGGAACGGCCCACCGTGAGCCGCTCGACGGCGACCCCGGCCGCCGCGCCCGCCGCCAGCACGCCTATCGCGGCACCGGCCCAGCCGGCCCGCCGCCAGGTCTCCTCCCCCACGGCCGCCCCTTCACTCCCCCAGGTAGACGCGCGGGACGCGCGCGCCGATCCGGGTGACGATCTCGTACGCGATGGTGTCGGCGGCCTCCGCCCAGTCCTGGGCGGTCGGCTCGCCCCCGTCGCCGGGGCCGAAGAGCACCGCCTCGCTGCCGGGCTCGGGCGTGTCGCCGCCGAGGTCGACGACGAACTGGTCCATGGCGACCCGCCCGGCCACCGTACGCACCCGGTCGCCGACGAGCACGGGCCCGCGCCCCGAGGCGTGCCGCGGGACGCCGTCCGCGTAACCGAGCGGGATCAGACCGAGGGTGGTCTCGCCCGGGGTGGTGTAGTGATGCCCGTACGAGACGCCGTGGCCGCCCGGCACCTGCTTGACGAGAGCGACGCTCGCCTTCAGCGACATCACCGGCCGCAGCCCGAGCTCGGCGGAGGTCCCGACGGCCGGGTCCGGCGACACGCCGTACATGGCGATGCCGGGCCGGACGAGGTCGAAGTGGGCCTCGGGCAGGGTGAGCGTGGCCGGCGAGTTGGCGATGTGCCGCACCTCGGGCTCGGCCCCGGCCTTCTCCGCGTGGTCGAGCATGCCGCGGAAGACGTCGAGCTGACCGGCGATGGACGGGTGCCCCGGCTCGTCCGCGCACGCGAGGTGCGACCACAGACCGGTGACCTTCACCAGCCCCTCGGCCTCCGCCGCGAGGGCCTCGGAGACCAGCTCGGGCCAGTCGGCCGGCTGGCAGCCGTTGCGCCCGAGGCCGGTGTCCGCCTTCAGCTGGATCCTGGCCCGCCGGCCCGTCGAACGCGCCGCCTCCACGACCTCCCGCAGCGCCCACCTCCCGCTGACGGACATGTCGAGACCGGCCTCGATCCCCTCGGCCCACGGGTCGCCCGGCGTCCACAGCCAGCACATGATCCGGGGCTCGGTCAGCCCGGCGGCCCGCAGCGCCAGCGCCTCGTGCGGGGTGGCCGTACCGAGCCAGGTCGCGCCCGCCTCCAGGGCGGCACGGGCGCAGCGCACGGCACCGTGGCCGTACGCGTCGGCCTTCACCACGGCCATGACCTGGACGTGGGGGGCGACGCGGGCGCGCAGCGTGCGGACGTTCGCACGCAGCGCGCCGAGGTCGATCTCGGCGCGGGCTCGGCGGGGCTGTGGTGTCTGAGTCATCGCGCCCCAGTCTCTCAGGTCTCAGCTTTCGGGCCGCTTACCCCAGATGTAGACCCGGTCACCCTTGCGCAGCACGTCCCAGAGCTTCTTGGCGTTCGCGTACGACAGGTTCACGCAGCCGCGGCTGCCGACGGGCGTGGCGATCTGGCCGTAGACGCCGTGGAAGGCCTGGCCGCCGTCGAAGAACTGGGCGAAGGGCATGGGGGTGTCGTAGATGGTGGACCAGTGGTCCTTGTTCCGCCAGTAGACCGAGTGCCATCCGGTACGGGTGCGGTAGCCGGGCCGTCCGCTGCGGATGTTCACCACCGCGTACGTCACGCGCGTGCCCTTCTGCACCCACATCAGCTCCCGGTCGAGGTCCACGCACGCGACGACGTACGAGCGGACGGGGCACCGGCGGGCGGCGTTGGGGTTCGGACGGGCGGCGAGCAGCTCGGCGCGGGACCAGGTGACGGGGCCGGCATAGCCGTTGGCGGGCTTGATGCCCTGCTTGACCTGGAAGGCGCGGATGGCCTCGCAGTCGGCGCGGGACTGCTTGCCGTCGACCTTCAGCTTCAACAGGCGCTCGACGCGGCGCTGATGGGGGCCGGCCTTCGCGGTACAGGCCGCCGCGGCGGCGCTGCGCGGCAGGTACTCCACGAGCTCGTCGACCTCGCCCTCCGGCACGGGCACGGGCCTCGTCCCGGCCTCGCCGTCCGCCGTCCTGGGCGGGAGCACCTGGTCGGGCGTGTCCATCGGATACGGGTCCGGCGCCCGGCCGGCTCCGGGGACGAGCGGCTCGGCCGGCTGGGGAGCGGGCGGCACGGGCGCGGCGGAGGCGGGGGCGGGGCCCGGCAGGACGGAAGGGGCGCGCGGCACGGGCGCGGCGGAGGCGAGAGCGGAGCCCGCCGGGGCGGAAGCGGCGCCCGGCGCTGGCGCGGCGGAGGCGAGGGCGGGGCCCGGCAGGGCGACGGCCAGGGCGAACAGCAGCGCGACGGCGCTGCGACGACGGGTTCTGATCACGGCCCCCATCCCACGCGGCCGGCCCGCCGACCGCCTGCGCTGCGGCACGTGCGGAGCAACGGGTTCGCCCGTGTGGGGGCGGGGGTCGCCTGCCCGGGCGGGGCCGCTTACCGGGACCAGGGTGGGCCCCCGCGGGTCAGGACGTGACGTCCCGCCATGCCCCCGGCAGGGCCCGCGCCACGTCCGTCGCCGTGATCGGGGTGCGGCCGTTCGAGGCGTGGCGGGCGGCGAGGCCGTGGAGGTAGGCGGCGGTCGAGGCGGCGTCCAAGGGGGGCAGGCCGGCGGCGAGGAGGGATCCGGCGAGGCCGGAGAGGACGTCGCCGCTGCCGGCGGTGGCCAGCCAGGAGGTGCCGGTGGGGTTCACCCGGACCGGACCCGCGCCGCCCGCCCCGCACACCAGGGTCGTCGAGCCCTTGAGCAGCACGGTCGCGCCGAAGCGCCCCGCCAGTTCGCGGACCGCCGTGAGCCGGCCGGCCTCCACCTCGTCCCGGGACGCGCCGAGGAGCGCCGCGGCCTCGCCCGCGTGCGGGGTGAGCAGCGTGGGGGCGGTGCGCGCCTTGACGGCCTCGGGGGCAAGGTCCCGCAGGCCGTCCGCGTCGATCAGGACCGGCACGTCGGAGGCGAGGACGTCGGCCACGCCGGGCCCGTCGCCGAGGCCGGGCCCGACCACCCACGCCTGGACGCGGCCGGCCTTCGGGGGAGGGCCCGCGTGCACCAGGGTCTCGGGGTGGGCGGCGACGACCGCGTCGCCGGCGGGGCCGACGTACCGGACGGCGCCCGCGCCGCCCCGCAGCGCGCCCTCGACGGCGAGGACGGCGGCGCCGGGGTAGCGGGCGGAACCGGCGACGACGCCGACGACCCCGCGCCGGTACTTGTCGCTCTCGGCCCCCGGCACCGGCAGCAGCCGCGCCACGTCCTCGTGCTGGAGCGCCTCCAGGTCCGGCACGGAGGGCAGGGTGGCGCCGAGCCCGATGTCGACGAGCCGTACGGCCCCGGCGTACTCCCGGGCCGGGTCGACGAGCAGGCCCGGCTTGTACGTGCCGAAGGTGACGGTCGCATCGGCGCGCAGCGCCTCTCCCGTGACCTCGCCGGTGTCGGCGTCGACGCCGCTCGGCAGGTCGACGGCGACGACGACCGCGTCGGAGCCGCGGGCGGCGCGGGCGACGGGCACGGCGTCGGGCCGCAGCCCGCCCCGGCCGCCGATGCCGGTGATCCCGTCGAGGACGAGATCGGCGCGGGCCAGCACCTCGTACGGGTCGTCGTGCGGGCCGACGACCCGCCCGCCGGCCGCCCGCAGCGCCGCGAGCCCGCCCTCGTGGGCGCGCGTGCCGAGCAGGACGGCGGTGACCCCGGCGCCCCGCCGGGCGAGCCGGGCCCCGGCGTACAGCGCGTCGCCGCCGTTGTCGCCGGACCCGACGAGCAGCACGACCCGCGCCCCGTACACCCGCCCCCGCCCGAGCAGCGAGGCGCAGGCGGCGGCGAGCCCGGCCGCGGCCCGTTGCATCAGCGCGCCCTCCGGCAGCCGGGCCATCAGCTCGGCCTCCGCGGCCCGTACGGTCTCCACGCGATAAGCGGTACGCATGCCCAGCAGTCTGCCCCAGTCCCCCGGCCCCCACCCGGAACTACCGGAAGCCCGCCCCGGGCGGGGCCCGGGGCCCACGCCCCGAACCACCGGAAGCGCGGCCCGGGCGGAGGCCCGGGGCCAGGCGCCCTCGCCCCGAACCACCGGAAGCGCGGCCCGGGCGGGGCCCCGGGGGCCAGGCGCCCTCGCCCCGAACCACCCGAACCGACCCCAGCCGCCGCCCGCCGGCAGCCCGGGTGCACAGCCTGTGCCGCCGTGTGGCGGTGGTCCGGCCCCCGGTGCGCCGCGTCGTGACCTGGAGAGAGACACGGCGCGCCGGTGTGCTGCTGCCCCTCACCGGCCGGGAGTTCGCCCGCCCGCGACCCCAAAAACCCCTGCCGAGGCGCGGGCCCGGGCCCGGGCGTCTCAGCCCTCCGCGATCACCACCGCCGACGCCACCCCCGCGTCATGGCTCAGGGACACGTGCCAGTTCCGTACGCCCAGTTCGGCGGCCCGGGCCGCGACCGTGCCGCGGACCCGCAGCCGGGGCTGGCCGGTGTCCTCCACGTACACCTCGGCGTCCGTCCAGTGGAGGCCGCCCGGGGCGCCGAGGGCCTTGGCGAGCGCCTCCTTGGCGGCGAAGCGGACCGCGAGGGACGCGGGGCCGCGGCGCTCGCCGCTCGGCAGGAGCATCTCGCGCTCCACGAAGAGCCGCTGGAGGAGACCCGGTGTCCGCTCCAGCGACGCGGCGAAGCGGTCGATCTCCGCCACGTCGATCCCCACCCCAATGATCATCTGCTACTCCACCGTCACGGATTTGGCCAGGTTGCGCGGCTGGTCGACCTCGTTGCCCCGCGCCGTCGCCAGTTCGCAGGCGAAGACCTGGAGCGGCACGGTGGAGACCAGCGGCTGGAGCAGCGTAGGCGTGGCGGGGATGCGGATGAGGTGGTCGGCGTACGGCACCACGGCCTCGTCGCCCTCCTCGGCGATGACGATGGTCCGCGCTCCGCGGGCCCGGATCTCCTGGATGTTGGACACGATCTTGTCGTGGAGGACGGAACGGCCGCGGGGCGAGGGCACGATCACGACGACCGGCAGCCCCTCCTCGACGAGGGCGATCGGCCCGTGCTTGAGCTCGCCGGCGGCGAAGCCCTCGGCGTGCATGTACGCGAGTTCCTTGAGCTTCAGCGCGCCTTCGAGGGCCACCGGATAGCCGACGTGTCGCCCGAGGAACAGCACGGTGTCCTGGTCGGCCAGCGACCGGGCGAGGGCGCGCACGGGCTCCATGGTGTCCAGGACCCGTTCCACCTCGTCGGCGATCCTCGCGAGTTCCCGGACGACGGCGTGGATCTCGTCGCCCCACTTGGTGCCGCGCACCTGCCCCAGGTAGAGGGCGAGCAGGTAGCAGGCGACGAGCTGGGTGAGGAAGGCCTTGGTGGAGGCGACGGCGACCTCGGGCCCGGCGTGCGTGTAGAGCACGGCGTCGGACTCCCTGGGGATCGTCGAGCCGTTGGTGTTGCACACGGCGAGGACCTTGGCGCCCTGTTCGCGCGCGTGCCGCAGCGCCATCAGGGTGTCCATGGTCTCGCCGGACTGCGAGATGGCGACGACCAGGGTGCGCTGGCCGAGGATGGGGTCCCGGTAGCGGAACTCACTGGCCAGCTCGACCTCGCAGGGGATGCGGGTCCAGTGCTCGATGGCGTACTTGGCGATCAGCCCGGCGTGGAAGGCGGTGCCGCACGCGATGATGACGATCTTGTCGGCCTCGCGGAGCACGGCGTCGGGGATCCGCACCTCGTCGAGGCGCAGGTGCCCGTCGGCGCCGATCCGGCCGAGGAGGGTGTCGGCGACCGCCTTGGGCTGCTCGGCGATCTCCTTGAGCATGAAGGAGGCGTAGCCGCCCTTCTCGGCGGCCGAGGCGTCCCAGTCGATGTGGTACGCCCGGACGTCGGCGGGAGCGCCGTCGAAGTCGGTGACGGTGACGCCCTCGCGGGTGAGCTCGACGACCTGGTCCTGGCCGAGCTCGATGGCCGAGCGGGTGTGGGCGATGAAGGCGGAGACGTCGGAGGCGAGGAAGTTCTCGCCCTCGCCGACGCCGACGACGAGCGGCGAGTTGCGGCGGGCGCCGACGACGACGTCCGGCTGGTCGGCGTGCACGGCGACCAGGGTGAACGCGCCGTCGAGCCGCCGGCAGACCAGGCGCATCGACTCGGCGAGGTCGCCGACGGAGGAGAACTCCTCGGCGAGCAGATGGGCCACGACCTCGGTGTCCGTCTCGGACAGCAGGTCGTGGCCCCGCTCGGTGAGCTCCGCGCGCAGGGCGGCGAAGTTCTCGATGATGCCGTTGTGGACGACGGCGACGCGGCCCGCGTTGTCGAGGTGCGGATGCGCGTTGGCGTCGGTGGGGCCGCCGTGGGTGGCCCACCGGGTGTGTCCGATGCCGGTGGATCCGCTCGACAACGGGCGGTCCACCAGCTCCTTCTCCAGGTTGACCAGCTTCCCGGCCTTCTTGGCCGCGGCAAGCCCTCCGTCGGAGAGCACGGCGACTCCCGCCGAGTCGTAGCCGCGGTATTCGAGCCGCTTCAGGCCCGCGATCACCACATCGAGCGCCGACTGTCCGCCGACGTATCCCACGATTCCGCACATGGCGGCAGCCTACGGCGCGACGGCCGCCGGGAGCCGGACTCAGCGCAGCTTGGCCGCCTGCGCGTCGACCACGGCCTTCGGGAGCTCCTTGACCTCACCGGCGAGGCTGATGGTGAGGAATCCGGCGAGGTTGTTGGCCTTGCGCAGGACGACGAGCTTGCTGACGAACGGCTTGCCCTCCATGTCGCTGGTGACCGTCCAGGCCAGGGCCTCCTCGCCGGCGGTCACGGTCTCCGGGGCGAGCTTGGTGACCTTGGTCTTCTCGCCGGAGGCGATGACGGTGAAGCCGCCGGCGCAGTCGGTCCCGGCGGTCTTGAGGGACGCGAGGGCCTGCTGGGCGCCCTCACCGGCGTACGAGCCGAGCGTCACCGTGGTCGCGGGCGCCCCGAGCGCCCCGAGGACGTCCTCCGGGGAAGCGGCCTTCTTCTGCTTGACCTCGATCGCCTGGATCTGCGTGCTGGCGCCCGGGGTGCCCGGCGCGACTCCGGACATGGCCTCGGCCAGCGGCTCGCAGGCGGCCTTGTCGGCGCTGACGTCACCGGGGTTCACGACGGCCGTGGCCTGTGCCTTCTGCACCTTGTGGCTCTTGAGGTCGGCCTGCGCCACCAGGCGCTTCTCCAGCTCGGCGGCGGTCAGCGCCTTCACGTCGGGCTTGGCGGCGGCGGAGGCGGACGCGTCGGCCTTGCCGGTGTCCTCGGTCTTCTTCTCCTCGCCGCCGCAGGCGGTCAGGAGAAGGGCCAGCGAGGCGGCTGCGGTCGCGGCGGTCACGGTACGTACAGTCATGCGCATGATCGCATGATCAGGGGCGGGACCGGTCCCCCACAACCGGTTTCCCACGTGACCCACCCCACGGGCCCCGGGCACCCACGATCGCCCCGCACGCACGACAATGGCGGGGTGATCACTTCGCCGCCACGAAGCCCCAACGGAAACGGCGCCGGCCCCCGGCGGGCCGCCGAGCCGACGCCGTACGTCGATCTCACGCGGGCCGAGTGGAGCGCACTGCGCGACAAGACGCCGCTGCCGCTGACCGCCGACGAGGTCGAGCAGCTGCGCGGCCTCGGGGACGTCATCGACCTCGACGAGGTGCGGGACATCTACCTCCCGCTGTCGCGCCTGCTCAACCTGTACGTGCAGGCCACCAGCGGGCTGCGCGGCGCCCTGAACACCTTCCTCGGGGAGCGCGGCGAGCAGCGCGGCACGCCGTTCGTCATAGGGGTGGCCGGCTCGGTCGCCGTCGGCAAGTCGACCGTGGCCCGACTCCTCGAAGCGCTCCTCGCGCGCTGGCCCGAGCACCCGCGGGTGGAGCGGGTGACCACCGACGGGTTCCTGTACCCGATGGAGGAGCTGAAGGCGCGCGGGCTGATGTCGCGCAAGGGCTTCCCCGAGTCGTACGACCGCCGGGCCCTGACCCGGTTCGTCGCGGACGTCAAGGCGGGCAAGGACGAGGTCACCGCGCCCGTCTACTCCCATCTGATCTACGACCGGGTCCCGGACGAGCGGCTCGTGGTGCGCCGCCCCGACATCCTCATCGTGGAGGGCCTGAACGTCCTCCAGCCCGCCCTGCCCGGCAAGGACGGCCGCACCCGGGTGGGTCTGGCCGACTACTTCGACTTCTCCGTGTACGTGGACGCCCGGCCGGAGGACATCGAGGTCTGGTACCTCAACCGCTTCCGCAAGCTCCGCGAGACCGCCTTCCAGGACCCGTCCTCGTACTTCCGGCGCTGGACCCAGGTCTCCGAGGAGGAGGCGCTGGACTACGCGCGCACGATGTGGCGGACCGTCAACAAAGTCAACCTCCTGGAGAACGTGGCCCCGACGCGCGGGCGGGCGACGCTCGTGGTCCGCAAGGGCCCGGACCACAAGGTGCAGCGGCTGAGCCTGCGCAAGCTCTGAGCTCCGGCACCTCTTGATCCGTAAGCTCAAGGGGTGCTGCATCTACGACTGATCGTCCCGCCCGACCGCACCGAGGCGGCCGTCGCCCTCATCGAGCGGACGGTCGGCACCACCCACCTGGTCGTCCTGCCGGGCTGCGCCCGCGACCCGGCCGGCGACCTCGTGCTGTGCGACGTGGCACGCGAGTCCGGAGACGAACTGCTCCAGGCGATACGGGAGCTGAAGGTCGACCAGGACGGCTCGATCGCCGTCGAGAGCATCGACCTGTCGCTGTCCAAGCGGGCCACGGAGGCCGAGGAGGAGGCGCCCGGCGAGGCGGCGGACGCGGTGCTCTGGGAGCAGCTGACCGACGCCACCCACGAGGAGTCGACGCTCTCCGTCACCTACAGCGCCTTCATGATCCTCGCGACGATGATCGCGGCCTGCGGTGTCGTCCTCGACAACGCGGTCCTGATCGTGGGCGCGATGGCGGTGGGCCCGGAGTTCGGCCCGCTCGCCGGGATCTGTACGGGGATCGTGCGAGGAGCCCCGAGGCTGGTGCTGCGCTCGCTGACCGCGCTGCTCGTCGGGTTCGCGGCGGCGATCGCGGCGACGACCCTGTTCAGCGTCGGGATGGACGCGCTCGACCTGTTCAGCCGCGAACGGCTGGACGCGGACCGGCCCAACACCGGTTTCATCTGGCAGCCGGACCCGTTCTCGTTCGTCGTCGCGCTGCTCGCGGGTGCGGCGGGCACGCTGTCGCTGACCTCGACGAAGTCCGGTGCGCTGATCGGCGTCGCGATCTCCGTGACGACGGTCCCGGCCGCCGCGAACGCGGCCGTGGCGCTCTCGTACGGCGAGTTCGGACAGATGTGGGGGTCGGTGGAGCAGCTGCTGCTCAACCTGCTGGGCATCATCCTCGCCGGCACCGCGACCCTTGTCGCGCAGAAGCTGCTGTGGCGCACGCAGCGCGGCCAGTGGCTCCGCGGCAACCGCCGGGTGTGAGGACGCCGTCGGCCCCCCTTCCGCGCGGGAAGGGGGGCCGACGGGACGTCAGGCGGCGCTGGCAGCGGGGGCCCTGACCGGGCGCCAGGCGGCCCGGCCGAGCGGTGTCAGGCGGCGCGGGCTGGGCCCGCCGCCGACGAGCGGTGGCACCCGACCCGACCGAGCGGGTCAGGCAGCCCGTGCCGAGCTCCAGGCAGCGCGGCCGAGCGGGTCACCCGGCCCGGCCCAGCGGTGTCAGGCAGCGCGGCCGAGCGGGTCACCCGGCCCGGCCCAGCGGTGTCAGGCGGCCTGGCCGAGCGAGGACTTCACCACGTCGGCGAGGCGCCCGGCCACCGACCGGGCCTGCTCGATGTCGGCCGCCTCGACCATGACCCGCACCAGCGGCTCGGTGCCCGAGGGGCGCAGCAGCACGCGGCCCGTGGAGCCCAGCTCGCGCTCGGCCTCGGCGACGGCGTGGGCCAGCTCGGCGCAGGTGCCGACCCGGGACTTGTCCACGTCCGGCACGTTGACCAGGACCTGCGGGAGGCGCTCCATGACCGCGGCGAGCTCGGCCAGGGACTTGCCGGTGGCCGCGACCCGGGCGGCCAGCATCAGACCGGTCAGGGTGCCGTCGCCGGTGGTGGCGTGGTCGAGCACGATGACGTGACCGGACTGCTCGCCGCCCAGGGCGTAGCCGTGCTCCTTCATCGACTCCAGCACATAGCGGTCGCCGACCGCGGTCTGCACCAGCGAGAGACCCTCACGCTCCATCGCCAGCTTGAAGCCGAGGTTCGACATGACGGTGGCGACGACCGTGTCGCCGCGCAGCGTCCCGGCCTCGCGCATGGCGAGGGCGAGCACCGCGAGGATCTGGTCGCCGTCGACCTCCTCGCCCCGGTGGTCCACGGCCAGGCAGCGGTCGGCGTCGCCGTCGTGGGCGATGCCGAAGTCGGCGCCGTGCTCGACGACGGCGGCCTTCAGCAGGTCGAGGTGGGTGGAGCCGCAGCCGTCGTTGATGTTGAGGCCGTCGGGCTGGGCGCCGATGGTGACGACCTGCGCGCCGGCCCGGGCGAAGGCCTCGGGCGAGACGCGGGCGGCGGCGCCGTGGGCCTCGTCGAGGACGATCTTCAGCCCGTCCAGCCGGTTGGGCAGCACCGCGATCAGGTGGGCGACGTACTTGTCGAAGCCCTCGTCGTAGTCACGGACCCGGCCGACGCCCGCGCCGGTGGGACGGTCCCAGGGGGCGCCGGTGCGGTGCTCCTCGTAGACGGCCTCGATGCGGTCCTCCAGCTCGTCGGCGAGCTTGTGACCGCCCCGCGCGAAGAACTTGATGCCGTTGTCGGGCATGGCGTTGTGGGAGGCGGACAGCATCACGCCGAGGTCGGCGCCGAGCGCACCGGTGAGGTACGCCACGGCCGGGGTCGGCAGCACACCGACGCGCAGCACGTCGACACCGGCGCTCGCCAGGCCCGCCACGACGGCGGCCTCCAGGAACTCTCCCGAAGCGCGCGGGTCGCGCCCCACCACGGCGGTCGGCCGATGGCCCTCGAAGGTGCCCGCCTCGGCGAGCACGTGCGCGGCCGCGACCGACAGGCCGAGCGCCAGCTCCGCCGTCAGGTCGGCGTTCGCCACGCCGCGCACCCCGTCCGTGCCGAAGAGTCGTCCCACAGGTGTCCTCCATTGCGATCCCCGGACGTCACCAGCGACGCCCGCCACTGGCCCCTGAAAGGGGCGCGCCCCGGCGGCACAGAGAATGTGCCGCCGGGGCGTACCTTACGAACAGACCGAGCAGGCGATTAACGCTTGCTGTACTGCGGGGCCTTACGGGCCTTCTTGAGACCGGCCTTCTTGCGCTCGACCGCACGGTCGTCGCGGGAGAGGAAGCCGGCCTTCTTCAGCGGGCCGCGGTTGTTCTCCACGTCCGCCTCGTTGAGGGCGCGGGCCACGCCGAGGCGCAGGGCGCCGGCCTGGCCGGAGACGCCGCCACCCGCGATGCGGGCGATGACGTCGTAGCGGTTGTCGAGCTCGAGCACCTTGAAGGGCTCGTTGACTTCCTGCTGGTGCACCTTGTTCGGGAAGTAGTCCTCGAGGGTGCGACCGTTGATCTTCCACTTGCCGGTGCCCGGAACGATCCGGACGCGGGCGATGGCGTTCTTGCGACGGCCCAGGCCGGCGGCCGGCTGCGGGTCGCCGAAGCGGGACGCGAGCGACTCGGAGGTGTAGTCGCCCTCGACGATCTCGGTCTCGGTGGTGTACTCCTCGACGCCCTCGAACTCGTCGACGGGGGTCTCAGGGGTGGTCTCGGCCACGATGCTCCTCAGATTTCTTTCGTTCTTAGGGGGTGTGGCCGGAATTACTGCGCGACCTGGGTGATCTCGAACGGGACCGGCTGCTGAGCAGCGTGCGGGTGGTTCTCACCCGCGTAGACCTTCAGCTTCGAGAGCATCTGACGGCCCAGGGAGTTCTTGGGGATCATGCCCTTGATGGCCTTCTCGACGGCCTTCTCGGGGTTCTTGTCCAGCAGCTCGTCGTAACGGACGGAGCGCAGACCACCCGGGTAGCCAGAGTGGCGGTAGGCCATCTTCTGGGTCTTCTTGTTGCCGGACAGGTGGACCTTGTCAGCGTTGATGATGATGACGAAGTCGCCCATGTCCATGTGCGGCGCGTAGACCGGCTTGTGCTTGCCTCGCAGGAGGTTCGCGGCCGTCGTCGCCAGACGACCCAGGACGACGTCCCGAGCGTCGATGATGTGCCACTGGCGAGTCACATCGCCAGGCTTGGGGCTGTACGTACGCACTTCGTAGCCTTCGCTTCTTCAGTGGATGGAGTCCAGACACACCTGAAGCGATCATGCAGCTGGGGCCCACACTGCCGGGACACCGCCCGTATGCGAGCCACTGGTAACTGCTCCAGGGAACCTGCGTAGGGCCCCTTCGCGTGAGAACGACGAAGCCAATACGCATAACAAACGGCTACGGTACCCGCGCCACCCCCGACGGGTCAAAACGCCGGGAGTCCCCAGGTCACCGCGCCCGCTCCGCCCGGCCGGGCCCGTGGCCCGGCCCCGTCCTCGCCTACCGCGCCCGCTCCACCCTCCGCTCGTCCCACACCGGCTCGCTCGTCTCCCGGACCACCCCGTCCGAGCCGAAGACCAGATAGCGGTCGAAGGAGCGGGCGAACCAGCGGTCGTGGGTGACGGCGAGGACCGTGCCCTCGTAGGACTCCAGGCCGTCCTGGAGGGCCTCCGCGGACTCCAGGTCCAGGTTGTCCGTCGGCTCGTCCAGGAGCAGCGCCGTCGTGCCCGCCAGCTCCAGCAGGAGGATCTGGAAGCGGGCCTGCTGGCCGCCGGAAAGCTTCTCGAAGGGCTGGTCGCCCTGGCGCTCCAGCTCGTAGCGCCGCAGCACCGACATCGCCCCGCCCCGGTCCTTGGCGTGCTCCGTCCACAGGATGTCGACCAGCGACCGGCCGAAGAGCTCGGGATGGGCATGGGTCTGCGCGAAGTGGCCCGGCACCACCCGGGCGCCCAGCTTCCACGTCCCCGTGTGCGCCACCGACGGGTCCCCCGCCAGCAGCCGCAGGAAGTGGGACTTCCCCGAGCCGTTCGACCCGAGCACCGCGACCCGCTCCCCGTAGAAGATCTCCAGGGAGAACGGCTTCATCAGGCCCGTGAGCTCCAGGTTCTCCACGGTCACCGCCCGCACCCCGGTCCGGCCGCCGCGCAGCCGCATCCGGATGTCCTGCTCGCGCGGCGGCTCCGGCGGCGGGCCGGCCTCCTCGAACTTCCGCAGCCGGGTCTGCGCCGCCGCGTACCGCGAGGCCATCTCATGGCTGACCGCGGCCGCCTGCCGCAGCGTGACCACCAGCTTCTTCAGCTGGGCGTGCTTCTCCTCCCAGCGCCGCTTCAGCTCCTCGAAGCGGGCGAACCGCTCCCGCCGCGCCTCGTGGAAGGTGTCGAAGCCCCCGCCGTGCACCCACACGTCGGACCCGGCCGGACCCGGCTCCACGGCCACGATCTTCTGCGCGGCCCGCGCGAGCAGCTCCCGGTCGTGGGAGATGAACAGCACCGTCTTGCGGGTCTCCCGCAGCCGCTCCTCCAGCCACCGCTTGCCGGGGACGTCCAGATAGTTGTCCGGCTCGTCGAGCAGCAGCACCTCGTCGGAGCCCCGCAGCAGGTACTCCAGGACCAGCCGCTTCTGCTCCCCGCCGCTCAGCGTCCGTACCTGCCGGAACTGCGCCTTCTCGTACGGCACGCCCATCGCGGCCGTCGTGCACATGTCCCACAGGGTCTCGAACTCGTACCCCTGCACCTCGGCCCAGTCGCTCAGCGCCTGCGCGTACGCCATCTGCGCGGCCTCGTCGTCGACCGTCATGATCCGGTGCTCGGCCTCGTCGACCGCCTTCGCCGCCTCCCGGATGCGCGCGGGCGCCACCGAGACCAGCAGGTCACGAACGGTGGACTCGTCCCGCACCGAGCCCACGAACTGCGGCATCACGCCGAGCCCGCCGCTGACGGTGACGGTCCCGCCGTGCGGCTGGAGCTCCCCGGAGATCAGCCGGAGCAGGGTCGTCTTGCCCGCCCCGTTGGCGCCGACCAGGGCGACCACGGCGCCCTCGCCGACCCGGAAGGAGGCGTCACCGAGGAGCACCCTCCCGTCCGGCAGGTAGTACTCGAGGTGCGCGGCTTCGACATGTCCCATGCGGGGCATTGTCGCCGCCGGGGGCCCGGGATCCCAAGCGGTTTAGGATGCGCGGCATGAGCTTTGGGGGGCCGCCGCCGGGCGGCGAGCAGCAGGGACAGCAGCAGGGGTACGGGTACGGCTACCCGCAGCAGCAGCCGCAGCAGCCGTACGGGTACGGGTACCCGCCACAGCAGCCGCAGCCGCAGCCGTACGGGCAGCCGCCGCTCGGCCCGCGGCCGGACCCCTTCCCGGGGGCCCAGGGCGGCGGCCAGACCCCCGACTGGAGCGCCCTCGCCGCGGCCTCCGAGGCCCGCAGCAGGCGCAAGCGCCGGCTCATGATCGGCGGCGCGGCCGTCGCGGCGCTCGCCGTGGGCGCCGTGGTCGCCACCGCGGTCGTCGTCACCAACAAGAACAACGACCAGGCCAAGAACGGCGGCACCAGCCCGACCGGCTCGGCCACCCCCACCCACACCGCGAGCCCGGCGCCCACGTTCTCCTCCGTCGCCCCGCTGCCGCCGCCGGACCCGATGGACTTCATCTCCGACGCGAAGAAGGACAAGGCGCCGCTGAGCGCCGAGGGCCTCTTCCCCGGCAAGAAGCTCACCATGAACGGCCGCGCCTACCAGAAGGGCGCGACCTCCTCCACGACCAAGTGCGCGGCGGTCACCCAGGGCGGCCTCGGCGCGGTCCTGGCGAACAACGGCTGCACGCGCGTGATCCGCGCCACCTACGTGAAGGACGGCGTCGCCGTCACCGTCGGCGTGGCCGTCTTCCCCACCGACGAACAGGCCACGAAGGCGAAGCAGCAGGCGAGCGGCGGCATCGCACCGCTCGCGGGCTCCGGCGTCGGGACCTTCTGCCAGAAGACGGTCTGCCTGCGCCGCACCAACTCGATCGGCCGGTACGTGTACCTGACCCAGACCGGCTTCACCAGCGGCAAGAAGGTCACCACCGGCGACGAGCCGATCTTCAAGGCCGCGGACGACCTCGGAACCTTCGCCTTCAACCAGATCTACACCCGCGGCCGCACCCAGGCCTCAGCAGCAGCCGGCGCCCCCGGGGAGTGACCACTCGGTCCCCCGCAGGCGAGGACCACCGCGCCCTCGTGCCGGTCGACGGCGGCAGCGCCACCACCCGGCGGACGGAGTCCGCCGCAGCGGGCCGAAGCTTGTGGGGCGCCCAGGCGCCGAGCCCGCGAGGGCCGCGTCAGGAAGGACAGCCCTCGGCACGTTCGCCTTCAACCAGATCTACACCCGCGGCCGCACCCAGGCCTCAGCAGCAGCCGGCGCCCCCGGGGAGTGACCGCTTGTTGCGGGCCTCCCTGTTGCGGGCGGCGAGCTGGTCGTCGGCCGGGTAGCCGACCTCTTCCAGGGTGAGGCCGTGCGGCCGTACGACGTGCACGGCCGAGTCCCGTACGCCCGCGGCCAGCACCTTGCCCGGCCACTCCACCGGACGGTGGCCGTCGCCGACGAACAGCAGGGCGCCGACCAGCGAGCGGACCATGTTGTGGCAGAAGGCGTCGGCCTTGACCGTGGCCTCCAGGACGCCGTCGGGCCGCCGCTCCCAGCGCAGCTCCTGGAGCGTGCGGATGGTGGTGGCTCCGTCGCGCTTCTTGCAGTAGGCGGCGAAGTCGTGCTCCCCGACGAGCGGCTCGGCGGCGGCGTTCATGGCGTCCATGTCGAGCGCCCAGTCGTGCCACAGGACATGTCCGCGCAGCAGCGGGTCGACGCCGCCGGGGTTGTCGGTGACCCGGTAGGCGTAGCGGCGCCAGATCGCCGAGAAACGGGCGTTGAAGCCCGCGGGGGCCTCGGCGACGCTCCACACCCGCACGTCGTGCGACAGGCGCCCCGCGAGCCGCCTGAGCAGCTTCTCGCGGTGCTCCTCCCACACGGCGGCCGGCAGGTCGACGTGGGCGACCTGGCCGCGGGCGTGCACCCCGGCGTCGGTGCGGCCGGCGACGGTCAGCTCGTACGTCTCACGGGAGCGGGTGACGGTGCGCAGGGCGTCCTCGATCTCGCCCTGGACAGTGCGCTGACCGCGGGCCTGCTTGGCCCAGCCGGAGAAGTCCCGGCCGTCGTACGACAGGTCGAGCCGTACGCGGACGAACCCGGGCCGCACGTCGTCCCGCAGCTCGCTCTCGTCGCCACGCGGACCACTCAGGTCGCTCAGCTCGCTCAGGTCGCTCACGCCAGTCACGCCACTCACGCCGTAAATCCTCTCAAACACACGGGAGCGGGCCCGCACCCTTAAGGATGCGGGCCCGCACACGAGACGGGAACGTCAGAACGCTCAGGCGTCCTGCGCGTCCTCGGCCTTGGTCTCCTCGGCCTTGGGGGCCTCGTCGGCCTCCTTGACGGCGCGCTTGGTGGCGGCCTCGGCCTCGGCGACGGTCGCCTTCTTGGCGATCTCGCCCTCGACCAGCTCGATCACGGCCATCGGGGCGTTGTCGCCACGACGGTTGCCGATCTTGGTGATGCGGGTGTAGCCACCCGGGCGCTCGGAGTAGCGCGGGGCGATCTCGGTGAAGAGCGTGTGGACGACACCCTTGTCCGTGATCGTCTGCAGCACCAGGCGACGGTTGTGGATGTCGCCCTTCTTCGCCTTGGTGATCAGGCGCTCGGCGACCGGACGCAGGCGGCGGGCCTTGGCCTCGGTCGTGGTGATGCGGCCGTGCTCGAAGAGCGACTTCGCCAGGTTGGCGAGGAGCAGCTTCTCGTGCGCGGCGGAGCCGCCGAGGCGGGCGCCCTTGGTGGGACGCGGCATGGTGTTTCTCCTTGAGATCTGCACCGGCCGTATCAGGTACCGGTGTCAGGGCCCCGTAGGCGGACGCCTACGGGCAGCTATCAGTACTGCTCGGTCTCGACGAAGCCCGCGTCCGCGTCGTCGTCGGCGCCGAAGGCGTCGGCGGCGGCGGTCGGGTCGAATCCGGGCGGGCTGTCCTTGAGGGCCAGGCCCATGCCGGCCAGCTTCGCCTTGACCTCGTCGATCGACTTCGCACCGAAGTTGCGGATGTCGAGCAGGTCGGCCTCGGAACGCGCCACGAGCTCACCCACGGAGTGGATGCCCTCGCGCTTGAGGCAGTTGTAGGACCGAACGGTGAGCTCGAGCTCCTCGATCGGCAGCGCCAGGTCGGCGGCGAGGGCGGCGTCCGTCGGGGACGGGCCCATGTCGATGCCCTCGGCGTCGATGTTGAGCTCGCGGGCCAGACCGAACAGCTCGACCAGGGTCTTGCCAGCGGACGCCATGGCGTCACGCGGGCGCATGGCCTGCTTGGTCTCGACGTCGACGATCAGCTTGTCGAAGTCGGTGCGCTGCTCGACTCGGGTCGCCTCGACCTTGTAGGTGACCTTGAGAACCGGCGAGTAGATGGAGTCGACCGGGATGCGGCCGATCTCCTGGCCCACCTGCTTGTTCTGCACGGCGGAGACGTAGCCGCGACCGCGCTCGACGGTCAGCTCCATCTCCAGCTTGCCCTTGCCGTTGAGCGTGGCGAGCACGAGGTCGGGGTTGTGCACCTCGACACCGGCCGGGGGCGCGATGTCGGCGGCGGTGACCAGACCCGGGCCCTGCTTGCGCAGGTACATCACGACCGGCTCGTCGTGCTCGGAGGACACGACCAGCTGCTTGATGTTGAGGATGAGGTCGGTGACGTCCTCCTTGACGCCCGGCACGGTGGTGAACTCGTGCAGGACGCCGTCGATGCGGATGCTGGTGACAGCAGCGCCTGGGATCGACGACAGGAGGGTGCGGCGGAGGGAGTTGCCGAGGGTGTAGCCGAAGCCCGGCTCCAGCGGCTCGATGACGAACCGGGAGCGGAACTCGTCGACGACCTCTTCGGTCAGCGAGGGGCGCTGAGCGATCAGCATGTCTGTGTTCCTTCAGTCGTGGACGCCCGCTATTTGACGTCCTCTGGTACTGCAAGGGTACGGGCGGCACGGCCCCGCGAGGGGTCGTACCGCCCGAAGCCTCAGTTCAAGCGAGCGTCAGACGCGACGACGCTTGGGCGGACGGCAGCCGTTGTGCGGCGTGGGGGTGACGTCCTGGATCGAGCCGACCTCGAGGCCGGTGGCCTGGAGGGAGCGGATCGCGGTCTCACGGCCGGAGCCGGGACCCTTGACGAAGACGTCGACCTTGCGCATGCCGTGCTCCTGCGCGCGGCGGGCGGCCGACTCGGCGGCCATCTGCGCGGCGAAGGGGGTGGACTTGCGCGAGCCCTTGAAGCCGACGTGGCCGGCGGAGGCCCAGGAGATCACGTTGCCCGAGGGGTCGGTGATCGAGACGATCGTGTTGTTGAACGTGCTCTTGATGTGCGCGTGGCCGTGAGCGACGTTCTTCTTTTCCTTGCGGCGCACCTTCTTGACGGCGCCCTGACGTCCCTTGGGGGGCATCTATTTCTCCTACGGGAGGTGGTCGGTCCTACAGCGAAGACCGTGGACAGGTGTCCGCTGTGGACTACTTCTTGCCCGGCTTCTTCTTGCCGGCGATGGCGCGACGCGGGCCCTTGCGGGTACGGGCGTTCGTGCTGGTGCGCTGACCGCGGACGGGCAGGCCACGGCGGTGACGCAGACCCTGGTAGCAGCCGATCTCGACCTTGCGGCGGATGTCGGCCGCGATCTCGCGGCGGAGGTCACCCTCGGTCTGGAGGTTGGCGTCCACGTACTCGCGGATCTTGACGAGGTCTTCCTCGGCAAGGTCGCGGACACGGGTGGACGGGTTCACGCCGGTGGCGGCGAGGATCTCCTCGGACCGGGTGCGCCCGATACCGAAGACGTAGGTGAGTGCGACCACCACACGCTTTTCACGCGGGATGTCAACACCGGAAACGCGTGCCATTCAATGGCTCCTGTGTTCTCGGGGGTCTGCCGCAGAACCGCTCCCGACCGCCGTATGAGGTACGAATCGGGTCCCCGGCCCCCGCCGGAGGTGTCGCCGACCCTGAACGGGCTGGGCGGGCTCTGCGTATGTACGTATTGCTATGCGTCGCGCGAAGAAACTGCGAGATGCAGGTAGGTCGGCGTGCGTCAGCCCTGGCGCTGCTTGTGGCGCAGGTTGTCGCAGATGACCATGACCCGGCCGTGGCGGCGGATCACCTTGCACTTGTCGCAGATCTTCTTGACGCTCGGCTTGACCTTCATGGGATGTGAGGTTCTCCGGGTCAGTGCCACCACCCGCGCGCGGAGCGGGGTGCGGGCAAGATCTACTTGTACCGGTAGACGATCCGGCCACGCGTCAGGTCGTACGGAGAGAGCTCCACCACGACCCGGTCGTCCGGAAGGATACGGATGTAGTGCATCCGCATCTTGCCGGAGATGTGCGCGAGGACCTTGTGACCGTTCTGGAGCTCCACCTTGAACATGGCGTTCGGGAGGGACTCGATCACGGTGCCCTCGATTTCGATGGCACCTTGCTTCTTGGCCACGCTTCGCCTTTCGAATCGGCTACCTTGATCGACTCTCGCCGCCGTATGCGGACACACGGGTACACGAGAGCCGACGCATCAGTCTACGTCAGGCACCTGGAAAAGACGAATCCGGGGAGTCTGCCCAACGGGGGAGATCGTTACGCCGACGGGGCGGCGGGGTTGTGCCGGGGGATCCGGGCGGCTACGGTCCGGACGCCTACGCCAGCGGGTCCGGCGCCGCCTCCACGCCCAGCTCCGCCAGCTTCGCCTTGCCACCGTCGACCGCCGTCAGGACCAGGGGGCCCTCCTCGGTCAGGGCGACGCTGTGCTCCCAGTGGGAGGACCAGGTGCCGTCCGTGGTGATGACGGTCCAGTCGTCGGCGAGGACCTCGGTCTTCGGGGTGCCGAGCGAGACCATGGGCTCGATGGCCAGGCAGAAGCCGGGGACCAGCTTCGGGCCCTTGCCGCGCTTGCGGGAGACGTAGTTCAGCAGGTGCGGGTCCATGTGCATCTCGGTGCCGATGCCATGGCCGCCGTAGTCCTCGATGATCCCGTAGCGACCCAGGCTGTGGTCACCGACCGCCGGGCGCGGCTGGCGCTTGATGTACGTCTCGATCGCCTTCGAGATGTCGACCAGGCGGTTGCCGAGCTTCATGGCCGCGATGCCGGCCCACATCGACTCCTCGGTCACCCGCGACAGCTCGATCAGCTCCGGCGCGTGGCCGGTGCCGACGAAGGCCGTGTAGGCGGCGTCACCGTGCCAGCCGTCGACGATCGCGCCGCAGTCGACGGAGATGATGTCGCCGTCCTTGAGGACGGTCTTGTCGTCCGGGATGCCGTGGACGACGACCTCGTTCACCGAGGTGCAGATGGTGGCGGGGAAGCCGCCGTACCCGAGGAAGTTCGACTTCGCGCCGTGGTCGGCGATCACCTTGCGGGCGACCTCGTCCAGGTCCCGGGTGGTCGCGCCCGGCACCGCCGCCTCGCGGGTCGCCGCGTGGATGGCCGCGACGACCAGCCCCGCCTCGCGCATCTTCGCGATCTGCTCGGGGGTCTTGATCTGCACCATCGTGGCGGGGGCCTTTCCTTGCGCGTATACGGGGTCGGAACAACGATACGGCCGCGGCGCCCCTCGCGGGCACCGCGGCCGTATCGCACCAACCGTGGGTTACTTCTTCAGCGCGGCCATCGCGCGCGCCGTGACCTCGTCCACCTTGCCGAGCGCCGAGATCGTCACGACCAGGTTCTGCGCCCGGTAGTAGTCGATGATCGGCTCGGTCTGCGTGTGGTAGACCTCCAGGCGCCGGCGGACGGTCTCCTCGGAGTCGTCGTCGCGCTGGAACAGCTCGCCGCCGCAGACGTCGCAGACGCCCTCGGTCTTCGGAGCGTTGTACGTCACGTGGAACACGTGCGAGGAGTCGTTACGGCAGATGCGGCGACCCGCGATCCGCTTCACGACCTCGTCCTCGGGGACCTCCAGGTCCAGGACCGCGTCCAGCTGCATGTCCTCGGCCTTGAGGACCACATCCAGAGCCTCGGCCTGGGCCACGTTGCGCGGGAACCCGTCGAGCAGGAAGCCGTGGGCGGCGTCCGGCTGCTCCATACGGTCCTTGGCCATCCCGATGGTCACCTCGTCCGGTACGAGGTCACCGGCGTCCATGAACGCCTTCGCCTTGAGCCCCAGCTCCGTGCCCTGCGAGATGTTGGCACGGAACAGGTCACCCGTGGAGATGTGCGGGATGTCCAGGTTCTTGGCAAGGAACGCGGCCTGCGTTCCCTTGCCGGCCCCGGGCGGTCCGACGAGGACGATTCGCATCAGCGGAGGAACCCTTCGTAATTGCGCTGCTGGAGCTGGCTCTCGATCTGCTTCACGGTCTCGAGCCCGACACCCACGATGATGAGGATGCTCGTCCCGCCGAACGGGAAGTTGGCATTGGCACCGCCGAAGCCTGCCAACGCCATCGTCGGCACAAGAGCGATCAGACCCAGATACAGCGAGCCCGGCCAAGTGATCCGGTTGAGCACGAAGCTCAGGTACTCGGCAGTAGGTCGACCAGCCCGGATACCCGGGATGAAGCCACCATACTTCTTCATGTTGTCGGCAACTTCCTCGGGGTTGAACGAGATCGCCACGTAGAAGAAGGCGAAGAACACGATCAGGAGGAAGTACGTAGCGATGTAGTAGGGGTGGTCACCCTTGACGAAGTGGGCTTCGATCCAGGTCTTCCAGCCGGCGGTCGAGTTCGAGAACTGCGCGACGAGCGCCGGGATGTAGAGCAGCGACGAGGCGAAGATGACAGGAATCACACCTGCCTGGTTCACCTTCAACGGGATGTAAGTGGACGTACCGCCGTACGACCTGCGGCCGATCATGCGCTTCGCGTACTGCACCGGGATGCGGCGCTGGGCCTGCTCGACGAAGACGACGAGGGCCACCATCACGAAGCCGATGAGGATGACGGTGCCGAACTCGATCCAGCCCTTGGCGAGCTTGCCGCTCTCCTTGATGGCCCACAGGGCGCCCGGGAAGCCGGCGGCGATCGAGATGAACATGAGGATCGACATGCCGTTGCCGATGCCGCGGTCGGTGATCAGCTCACCGAGCCACATCACGACGGCGGTGCCCGCGGTCATGGTGATGACCATGGTGATGGTGACGAAGATCGACTGGTCCGGAACGACCTGGTTCGCGACGTTGCAACCGCTGAAGAGCGCGCCGGTGCGGGCGGTGGCGACGAGGCCGGTGCCCTGGAGGATGGCGAGGGCGACCGTCAGATAACGCGTGTACTGCGTGATCTTGGCGGTGCCGGACTGCCCCTCCTTCTTGAGGGCTTCGAGGCGAGGGATCACGACGGTCAGCAGCTGCAGGATGATGCTCGCCGTGATGTACGGCATGATGCCGAGCGCGAAGATGGTGATCTGGAGCAGCGCCCCGCCACTGAACATGTTGACCAGGCCGAACAGGCTGTTATTGCCCTGGCTCGCCTGATCCACACACTGCTGGACGGCCTCGTAGCTGACACCGGGGACGGGGATGTGTGCCCCGAGCCGGTACAGCACGATGATGCCGAGCGTGAAGAGCAGCTTCTTGCGCAGGTCGGGCGTCTTGAACGCCCGGGCGAACGCGGTGAGCACGGTGCCTCCTGCGACCCCCGCGCACGTGCGTCAGAGGTGACGGTCTTGAGGTTCGACGATGAGAGTTGCCTGCCTCGAGCACCCGCGGGCATACCGCACGCACTCTAGACAGTGGACGCCACCTTACCGGCGACCATGGCCCCCTAGGAACGACCAACCGGGGATGCCCCTTTTGGGAGGCATCCCCGGTTGGATGTTCAGGCCATCGAGTCGTCTCAGACGAGCTCGGTGACGGTGCCGCCGGCGGCGGCGATCTTCTCCTTGGCGGAGCCGGAGACGGCGTCGACCGTCACCTGCAGCGCCACGGAGACCTCGCCCTGGCCCAGGACCTTGACGAGCTGGTTCTTGCGCACCGCGCCCTTGGCGACCAGGTCGGCCACCGTGACCTCGCCACCCTGCGGGTAGAGCGCGGCCAGCTTGTCCAGGTTCACGACCTGGTACTCGGTGCGGAAGGGGTTCTTGAAGCCCTTCAGCTTCGGGAGACGCATGTGGAGGGGCATCTGGCCACCCTCGAAGCGCTCCGGAACCTGGTAGCGGGCCTTCGTGCCCTTCGTACCACGACCGGCCGTCTTACCCTTCGACGCCTCACCACGACCCACACGGGTCTTGGCGGTCTTGGCGCCCGGGGCGGGACGGAGGTTGTGGACCTTCAGCGGGTTGTTCTCCGCCATGTCAGTCGACCTCCTCGACCGTCACGAGGTGGCGGACGGTGTGCACCATTCCGCGGAACTCGGGGCGGTCCTCCTTGACGACCACGTCGTTCAGGCGCTTGAGCCCGAGCGAACGCAGCGTGTCGCGGTGGTTCTGCTTGCTGCCGATGTACGACTTCGTCTGCGTGATCTTGAGGCGAGCCATTACGCACCCGCCCCAGCACGCGCACGGAGCAGAGCCGCGGGGGCGACGTCCTCGAGGGGCAGACCGCGGCGGGCCGCGATCTCCTCGGGACGCTGCAGGCCCTTCAGGGCCTCCACGGTCGCGTGCACGATGTTGATCGCGTTGTCGGAGCCGAGCGACTTCGACAGGATGTCGTGAACGCCGGCGCACTCGAGCACGGCACGCACCGGGCCACCGGCGATCACACCGGTACCGGGGGAAGCCGGCTTGAGCAGGACGACGCCCGCGGCCTTCTCACCCTGGATCGGGTGCGGGATGGTGCCCTGGATACGGGGGACCTTGAAGAAGTGCTTCTTGGCCTCCTCCACACCCTTGGCGATGGCGGCCGGCACCTCCTTGGCCTTGCCGTAGCCGACACCCACGGTGCCGTCACCGTCGCCCACCACGACCAGCGCGGTGAAGCTGAAACGACGACCACCCTTGACAACCTTGGCGACGCGGTTGATCGCGACTACGCGCTCAACGTACGCGGTCTTCTCGGCGGCGGCAGCGCCACCGTCGCGGCCCTTCCGGTCCCGCCGCTCGCCGCCACCGGCACCGCTTCCGCGGCGCTGGGGTCCAGCCATTGGAATACCTCTCTCTGTTACGTCCGTTAGTCCCGGAACCGGGGCTTAGAACTTCAGCCCGGCTTCGCGGGCGGCGTCAGCCAGAGCGGCAATGCGCCCGGCGTACCTGTTGCCACCACGGTCGAACACGACGGCCTCGACGCCGGCGGCCTTGGCGCGCTCGGCGACCAGGGCGCCGACCTGCTTGGCCTGCGCGGACTTGTCGCCCTCGCCACCGCGGATCGAAGCGTCCAGGTGGGACGCCGACGCCAGGGTGTGGCCCTTCAGGTCGTCGATGACCTGCGCGGTGATACCGCGGTTGGAACGCGTCACGACGAGGCGCGGACGCTCCGCCGTACCCGACACGTTCTTACGGATGCGCAGGTGACGGCGCGCCTTGGCAGCGCGCTTGTAAGCGTCGCCCTTGGCGATCTTCACACCGTATGCCATGGCTTACTTACCAGCCTTTCCGACCTTGCGGCGGATGACCTCGCCCGCGTACTTCACGCCCTTGGCCTTGTACGGGTCGGGCTTGCGAAGCTTGCGGATGTTCGCGGCGACCTCGCCGACCTTCTGCTTGTCGATGCCCTCGACCGAGAACTTGGTCGGCGACTCGACCTTGAAGGAGATCCCCTCGGGGGCCTCCACCAGGATCGGGTGGCTGTAACCGAGCTGGAACTCCAGGTTGGAGCCCTTCGCGGCCACGCGGTAACCGACACCGCTGATCTCGAGCGCCTTCGTGTACCCCTGGGTCACACCGGTGATCATGTTGGCCACCAGCGTGCGGGACAGGCCGTGCAGGGCCTTGTTCTGACGCTCGTCGTTGGGGCGGGTGACGTTCAGAACGCCGTCCTCACCCTTGACGATCTCGATCGGCGCGGCGACGGTGTGGGTCAGGGTGCCCTTGGAACCCTTGACCGTGACCGTGCGGCCCTCGATGGTGACGTCCACGCCGGCGGGAACCGTGATGGGGAGCTTGCCGATACGCGACATTGGCTTTTCCTCCGTTCCCGACTACCAGACGTAGGCGAGGACTTCCCCACCCACGCCCTTCTTCTGAGCCTGCTGGCCGGTCAGGAGACCGTGGGACGTGGAGATGATCGCCACGCCCAGGCCGCCGAGGACCTTCGGCAGGTTGGTGGACTTCGCGTAAACCCGGAGGCCCGGCTTCGAGATCCGCTTGATGCCCGCGATGGAGCGCTCACGGTTCGGACCGAACTTGAGGTCGAGCACGAGGTTCTTGCCGACCTCGGCGTCCTCGACCTTCCAGCCCGTGATGAAGCCCTCCTGCTGGAGGATTTCCGCGATGTGAGACTTGATCTTGCTGTGCGGCATCGTCACGGAGTCGTGGTACGCCGAGTTCGCGTTACGCAGACGCGTGAGCATGTCTGCGATCGGATCAGTCATGGTCATGAATTGGCCTTCGGCCTCTCTCGCCGGGGTTTCCTGGTGCACCATCCCTCTCCCCGATCCGAGACGGGGCGGGTGCGGTGCGGTGGACCTACGGCGTAGTAAGTCGTACGGGCGGCGGACGCCCAACCCCACAAGCCTAAGCCATGCGGGGATGGGCCTCCGCCAACCCTCTGCTTACCGAGAGACTCCTGTGGTTCCCTAACGCCCTACGGGCGAGGGGGAATTACCAGGAGCTCTTGGTCACGCCCGGCAGCTCGCCACGGTGAGCCATCTCACGAAGGCACACGCGGCAGAGGCCGAACTTGCGGTACACGGAGTGGGGGCGACCGCAGCGCTGGCAGCGGGTGTACGCACGCACACCGAACTTGGGCTTGCGGGCAGCCTTCGCGATGAGAGCCTTCTTCGCCATCTCGCTTACGCCTCCTTGAACGGGAAGCCGAGGTGACGCAGAAGGGCACGGCCCTCGTCGTCGTTGGTCGCCGTGGTGACCACGGTGATGTCCATACCCCGGACGCGGTCGATCTTGTCCTGGTCGATCTCGTGGAACATGACCTGCTCCGTGAGACCGAAGGTGTAGTTGCCACGGCCGTCGAACTGCTTCG
This sequence comes from Streptomyces sp. NPDC126499, assembly GCF_040302485.1. Lineage (NCBI taxonomy): Bacteria > Bacillati > Actinomycetota > Actinomycetes > Kitasatosporales > Streptomycetaceae > Streptomyces > Streptomyces sp. NPDC126499. The sequence goes on from NZ_JBEOUO010000023.1 coordinate 92,440, forward strand.
GGGACAGGCCGCGGAAGTCGCGGATGCGCGGCAGCGCGAGCGACAGGGTGCGGTCCAGGAACTCCCACATGCGGTCGCCACGGAGCGTGACGTGGGCACCGATCGGCTGACCCTCGCGCAGCTTGAACTGCGCGATGGACTTGCGGGCCTTGGTGACGGCCGGCTTCTGACCGGTGATCGTGGTGAGGTCGCGGATCGCGCCCTCGATCAGCTTCGAGTCACGGGCGGCGTCGCCGACACCCATGTTGACCACGATCTTCACGAGGCCGGGGATCTGCATGACGTTCTCGTACTTGAACTCGTCACGCAGCTTGCCCGCGATCTCCTCGCGGTACTTCGTCTTGAGACGCGGAGTGGTGGTAGCCATCAGATGTCCTCACCCGTCCGCTTGGCAACGCGGATCTTGTTGCCCTCGTCGTCGAAGCGGTAACCGACACGCGTGACGACCTTCTTGCCGTCCTTCTCCACGACCAGCTGGACGTTGGAGACGTGGACCGGGGCCTCGGTGGTCACGATGCCGCCGGCCTGGTTCGGGCCGGCCTTGGTGTGCTTCTTGACCCGGTTGACACCCTCGACGAGGACGCGGGACTCGGCGGGGAAGGCCGCGATGACCTTGCCCTGCTTGCCCTTGTCCTTGCCGGTGATGACCTGGACCAGGTCGCCCTTCTTGATCTTCATGCTTACAGCACCTCCGGCGCGAGCGAGATGATCTTCATGAACTTCTTCTCGCGCAGCTCACGGCCCACGGGGCCGAAGATACGGGTGCCGCGAGGGTCGCCGTCGTTCTTCAGAATGACGGCGGCGTTCTCGTCGAAGCGGATGTACGAGCCGTCCTGGCGGCGGCGCTCCTTGACGGTGCGAACGATGACCGCCTTGACGACGTCACCCTTCTTCACGTTGCCACCGGGGATCGCGTCCTTGACGGTGGCGACGATGACGTCACCGATGCCCGCGTAGCGGCGACCCGAGCCACCGAGCACACGGATGCAAAGGATTTCCTTCGCACCAGTGTTGTCGGCGACGCGAAGTCGCGACTCCTGCTGGATCACGTCTATCTCCTGATTGTCTGCCGGTTCCCGGCGGGGGCCTCATGCGCATGAGGCCCCGCGCCGAGCCTGGCGGAACTGTTCCTAGGGGGTCCCCCTAGGAGGGATTACTTGGCCTTCTCGAGGATCTCGACGACGCGCCAGTGCTTCGTGGCGGACAGCTTCCGGGTCTCCATGAGGAGGACGCGGTCGCCGACGCCGGCCTGGTTCTGCTCGTCGTGAGCCTTGAGCTTGTTCGTACGGCGGATGACCTTGCCGTACAGCGCGTGCTTGACGCGGTCCTCGACAGCGACGACGACGGTCTTGTCCATCTTGTCGCTGACGACGAGGCCCTCACGGACCTTGCGGGCGTTGCGCTCGGTCTTCTCAGTCACGTTGTTCTCGCTCATCAGGCGTTCTCCACCGTCTCGATGCCCAGCTCGCGCTCACGCATCAGGGTGTAGATCCGGGCGATGTCCTTACGGACGGACTTGAGCCGACCGTGGTTCTCGAGCTGCCCGGTCGCCGCCTGGAAGCGGAGGTTGAACAGCTCTTCCTTGGCCTCGCGGAGCTTGGCGACAAGCTCCTCGTTGCCCAGCTCGCGCAGCTCGGACGCCTTGGTACCGGCCGACATCACAGCTCACCTGCCTCGCGCTTAACGATCTTGCACTTCATCGGCAGCTTGTGAGCCGCTCGAGTCAGGGCCTCACGCGCGATCTTCTCGTTCGGGTAGGACAGCTCGAACATCACCCGACCGGGCTTGACGTTCGCGATCCACCACTCCGGAGAACCCTTACCGGAACCCATGCGGGTCTCGGCAGGCTTCTTCGTGAGCGGGCGGTCCGGGTAGATGTTGATCCAGACCTTGCCGCCACGCTTGATGTGGCGGGTCATCGCGATACGCGCGGCCTCGATCTGGCGGTTGGTCACGTAGGCCGGGGTGAGGGCCTGAATGCCGTACTCGCCGAACGCAACCTGCGTGCCACCCTTGGACATACCGTTGCGCTTCGGGTGGTGCTGCTTGCGGTGCTTGACCCTACGGGGGATCAGCATTTCGGTCAGGCCTCCGTTCCGGTGCTCTCAGCCGGAGCGGCGGCGGCGGCCTCGGCCTTGGGGGCCTCGGCAGCAGCAGCCTGCTGCGGCTTGCGACCGCGACCGCCACGCTCGCCACCGCGGCCACCACGGCCGGCCGGGCGGTCAGCACCGCCACGGGCCGGACGGTTGCCGGCGCGGGCAGCGGCGTTCTCGGCGCGGACCTCGGCGATGTTCTTGACGTCGCCCTTGTAGATCCAGACCTTCACGCCGATGCGGCCGAAGGTCGTCTTGGCCTCGAAGAAGCCGTACTCGACGTTCGCGCGGAGCGTGTGCAGCGGCACACGGCCCTCGCGGTAGAACTCCGAGCGGGACATCTCGGCGCCGCCGAGACGGCCACCACACTGGATCTTGATGCCCTTGGCGCCGGCCTTCATGGCGGACTGCATGCTCTTGCGCATGGCCCGACGGAAGGAGACGCGGGAGGACAGCTGCTCGGCGACGGCCTGGGCCACCAGCTGAGCGTCGACCTCGGGGTTCTTGACCTCGAGGATGTTCAGCTGGACCTGCTTGCCGGTCAGCTTCTCGAGCTGGCCACGGATCTTGTCGGCCTCGGCGCCACGGCGACCGATGACAATGCCCGGGCGAGCGGTGTGGATGTCCACGCGGACACGGTCACGGGTGCGCTCGATCTCCACCTTCGAGATGCCGGCGCGCTCCATGCCGGACGTCAGCATCCGACGGATGGCGACGTCTTCCTTGACGTAGTCCTTGTACAGCTTGTCGGCGTACCAACGCGACTTGAAGTCGGTGGTGATGCCGAGCCGGAACCCGTGCGGGTTTACCTTCTGGCCCATTACCGGGTTCCTTCCTTGCTGCTGACGACCACGGTGATGTGGCTGGTCCGCTTGCGGATCCGGTAGGCACGGCCCTGAGCACGCGGACGGAACCGCTTCAGGGTCGGGCCCTCGTCGACGTACGCCTCGCTGATGTACAGCGAAGAGGCGTCCGTGTGGTCGTAGTTGTGCGCGGCGTTGGCGATGGCGCTGTCGAGCACCTTGCCGACCGGCACGGAGGCGGCCTGCGGGGCGAATCGCAGGACGGCCTGGGCCTCCGTGGCGTCCATGCCACGGATGAGGTCCACCACGCGGCGGGCCTTCATGGGCGTGACGCGGATGTACCGCGCCTGGGCCCTGGCTTCCATGGTTGTCCTTCCAGTTACTTACGTGTCTGTTGCGATCCGCGCCTTAGCGGCGCTTCGACTTCCGGTCTTCCTTGACGTGACCCCGGAAGGTGCGCGTCGGCGAGAACTCGCCGAGCTTGTGGCCGACCATCGACTCGGTGACGAACACCGGGACGTGGGTCTTGCCGTTGTGCACCGCGATCGTGTGGCCCAGCATGGCCGGGACGATCATCGAGCGACGGGACCAGGTCTTGATGACGTTCTTGGTGCCGGCTTCGTTCTGGGCGTCCACCTTCTTGATGAGGTGGTCGTCGACGAAGGGCCCCTTCTTGAGACTGCGCGGCATCTAAACCCGCTCCTAGCGCTTCTTGTTCGTCTTGCGGCGGCGGACGATGTACTTGTTCGACGCCTTCTTGGGCGAACGAGTACGGCCTTCCTTCTGGCCCCACGGGGACACCGGGTGGCGACCACCGGAGGTCTTGCCCTCACCACCACCGTGCGGGTGGTCAACCGGGTTCATCGCCACACCGCGAACGGTCGGGCGGACGCCCAGCCAGCGCTTGCGGCCGGCCTTGCCCCAGTTGATGTTCGACTGCTCGGCGTTGCCGACCTCACCGATGGTGGCGCGGCAGCGGGCGTCGACCAGGCGGATCTCGCCCGACGGCATGCGGAGGTGGGCCATCGAGCCCTCCTTCGCGAGCAGCTGCACGGAGGCACCTGCGGAGCGGGCGAACTTGGCGCCACCGCCGGGACGGAGCTCGATCGCGTGGATCGTGGTACCGACCGGGATGTTGCGGAGGGCCAGGTTGTTGCCGGGCTTGATGTCGGCCGTGGGGCCGTTCTCCACCCGGTCACCCTGCGCGAGACCACGCGGGGCGATGATGTAGCGCTTCTCGCCGTCCGCGTAGTGGAGCAGCGCGATGCGCGCGGTGCGGTTGGGGTCGTACTCGATGTGAGCGACCTTGGCCGGCACGCCGTCCTTGTCGTGACGACGGAAGTCGATCACGCGGTAGGCACGCTTGTGGCCACCGCCCTGGTGGCGGACGGTCACACGACCGGTGTTGTTACGGCCGCCCTTGCTGTGCAGGGGGCGGACCAGCGACTTCTCCGGCGTGGACCGCGTGATCTCGACGAAGTCGGCGACGGAGGAGCCACGGCGGCCCGGCGTCGTCGGCTTGTACTTGCGGATACCCATTTCTCAGTCCTCGTCCGATATCGGACGACTCGACCGCCGTCAGGCGGTCGGGCCGCCGAAGATGTCGATTCGGTTGCCCTCGGCGAGGGTCACGATGGCGCGCTTGGTGTTGGCACGCTTGCCGAAACCGGTGCGGGTGCGCTTGCGCTTGCCCTGGCGGTTGATCGTGTTGACCCCGGTGACCTTGACCGAGAAGACCGCCTCGACGGCCTGCTTGATCTGGGTCTTGTTGGCGCCGGGCGCGACGATGAACGTGTACTTGTTCTCGTCAAGCAGCGCGTAGCTCTTCTCGGAGACAACCGGCTTGACGAGGACGTCGCGCGGGTCCGTGAAGGTCTTGCTGGTGATCGTGGCCTCGGACATCAGGCCTCGCTCCCTTCGGTCTCATCGGCCTTGGGGCCAGACACGAAGGACTCGAGGGCGGCCTGGGTGAAGACCACGTCGTCGGATCGCATCACGTCGTACGTGTTCAGCTGGCCCGGCTCCAGGATGTGCACCTGGGGCAGGTTGCGGGCGGACAGCCACGCGGCCTCGTCGGAGCGCTCGGCGACCAGGAGCAGGTTCTTGCGCTCCGAGATCTTGCCGAACAGCGTCTTGGCGGCCTTGGTGGAGATGCCACCCTCGACCACGCCGGTGACGACGTGGATGCGGGAGTGGTTCGCCCGGTCGGAGAGGGCACCGCGGAGGGCGGCGGCCTTCATCTTCTTGGGGGTCCGCTGCGAGTAGTCACGCGGCACGGGACCGTGCACGACGCCACCACCGGCGAACTGCGGGGCGCGGGTCGAACCCTGACGGGCGCGGCCGGTGCCCTTCTGGCGGTACGGCTTGCGGCCACCACCGCGGACCTCGCCACGCGACTTGACCTTGTGCGTGCCCTGACGGGCGGCGGCCAGCTGCGCGACGACGACCTGGTGGATCAGCGGGATGCTGACCTTGGCCTCGAAGATCTCGGCCGGGAGCTCGACGGTCCCGGTCTTGTCGCCGGAGGGCGACAGAATGTCAATGGTGCTCATATCCTCAGGCCCCCTTGGCCGCGGTGCGGACCAGGACGAGGCCGCCGTTCGGACCAGGAACCGCGCCCTTGATCAGGAGCAGGCCCTTCTCCGCGTCAACGGCGTGAACGGTCAGGTTCTGGGTGGTCACGCGCTCGTTGCCCATACGGCCGGCCATGCGCATGCCCTTGAAGACGCGGCCCGGGGTGGCGCAGCCACCGATCGAACCGGGCTTGCGGTGCACGCGGTGGGCACCGTGCGACGCCTTGCCACCACGGAAGTTGTGGCGCTTCATGGCGCCGGCGAAGCCCTTGCCCTTGCTCTTGCCGGTGACGTCGACCTTCACGCCGGCCTCGAAGACCTCGGCGGTGATCTCCTGGCCGAGGGTGTACTCGGAGGCGTCAGCGGTGCGGAGCTCCACCAGGTGGCGGCGCGGGGTGACATCGGCCTTGGCGAAGTGGCCCTTGAGGGGCTTGTTCACCTTGCGCGGGTCGATCTCGCCGAAGGCGATCTGGACCGACTCGTAGCCGTCGGTGTCGTTCGTACGCACCTGGGTCACGACATTCGGGCCGGCCTTGACGACGGTCACCGGGACGACCCGGTTGTTCTCGTCCCAGACCTGCGTCATGCCGAGCTTCTCGCCCAGGATGCCCTTGATGTTCTTAGCCATCTCGCGCGTCACCTCAGAGCTTGATCTCGATGTCGACGCCCGCCGGCAGGTCGAGACGCATGAGCGAGTCGACGGTCTTCGGCGTGGGGTCGAGGATGTCGATGAGGCGCTTGTGCGTGCGCATCTCGAAGTGCTCGCGCGAGTCCTTGTACTTGTGCGGCGACTTGATGACGCAGTACACGTTCTTCTCAGTGGGCAGCGGCACCGGGCCCGCGACCGACGCACCAGTGCGCGTCACCGTCTCGACGATCTTCTTCGCCGAGGAGTCGATGACCTCGTGGTCGTAGGCCTTGAGCCGGATGCGGATCTTCTGTCCCGCCATGGCTACTCAGTAGTCCTGTCTCTCGTAACGCTCTGGAACCCGGGGGTTCTCCTGACTCCTCCTCCGACCCACGCGGTCGGGCGTGTCGCACTCCCTCTACGAAGAAGTCCCGAAGGATTTCCCAACCAAGGGGGTGCGGGCCCACAAACCCGCGAAGCCGGGGGCGGAACACCCACCGGGTGCCTGGTCGGCACCCCGCTGACACTTCCCGGAAGATTCCCGTACGTCCGCCCCTGAGAAGGGACGACGAGTACTGTGGGACTCGCTTCCGGTCCTCCCGGCGGGAGGCGCGCAGCATCGGCACTCAACCGAGCAACCCCGACAGTCTGCCATACGGGACCTACCGGCCGCCAATCGGGGCCGAAGACTGTACCCCACGTCACGCGGAGGTACACACGGGGGCGCGCCGAGTGAGCGGACGCGCCCCCTCGGCGGGCTCAGATCCGCGAGACCGGGGAGCACTCCACCGGCAGCTCGTCCAGCTCGCGTTCCAGCGCGTACGGGTCGACACCACGCCCGGGCGTAGTGCCCTGCCCGCCGAACCAGGGGTGGACGACGCCGTCGAAGGCTCCGCAGTCGTGGTTGAAGACGACATAGCGGAACTCGACCGGGGTCAGTGAGCCCGGCTCGGTGTCGTACACCTCGAAGGTCGCGTCACGGCGCACGATCGCCCGGGTGACCCGGTCCCGGCCCGGCACGGCGTCCGCCACGGGATAGACGAAGGCGTAGACGGCCCTGATCCGGACGACGCCGGGTTCGTCACCGGCTTCGTAGGTCATCCTTCCCCGGGTCTTCACGGTGCCGACGAGGCGGGACTCGGCCGGATCGAAACGGGTGAAGAGCCACAGCGGGTTTCGCCGCTCGGCATCGGGCCGGTCGAGCCACGACAACGCATCCGCCCGGTTGGCCGCGTCGAGCAGGTGCGGCGCGAGGAGGGACGGCTCGCCCCGGAGCATCGCGGGGTCCAGGTTGGCGGCCACCAGGAAGTCCTTGACCCGGTTCAGCGCGACGGCGACCTCGTTCCCCGACATCCCGGCCACCGCGCGGGCCTCGGGCAGCTCGATGCCGGCGGCGCCGTCCGCCCACGCGGCGGCGGGCGAGCCCCGGAAGGGTTCCGCGACCGTGGGGTGGCCGGCGGCCGGGGGCGGCGCGGCCGTCCCCGTGGCCCACCAGGCCGCGAGCCCACCGAGCAGGGCGAGGGCGAGCACGCCGCTCAGCAGGGCCGCGCGCCGGCCGCTGCGCCGGCCGCCGTCAGACACGGGTCACCGTTCCGCACTCCTGGGGGAGCTCGTCGAGGTCCTTGCTGCGGTCGTACGGGTCGACGGCGGGGCCGGACGGCTCCGGCGCCGCCGGACCGGCGTACCCGTCCTCGGCGAACGTGGGGTGGAAGTAGCCGTCCTCGGGGCGGTTGCAGTCGTCGTTGCCGATGTTGGAGTCCCACGCGCTCACCCCGAGCTTGCCCGGCGTGGCCACGAAACTGGCGGGGTCGGCCATGGAGAAGGTGATCTGCCGGCGCACGACCGTGCGGGACACCGACGCGGCGCCCGGCCCGGCCTTCGTGACCGGGTAGACGAAGGTGTAGTCGGTGTGGATCAGTACCAGGCCCGCGTCCTTGCCCTTGCCGTTCTCGACGCTCATCCGGCCGCGCACCTTGACGACCGTGCCGACGGGCCGGGCCTCGGCCGGGGAGAAGCGGCTGAAGAGCACCGTCGGGTCGTCCCGCTCCGAGGGCTTGGCGAGGGCCTTCTCCATGCCCGACACGAGGTCCGACTGCTTCGGGTCGAGCAGGCCGAGCGCCTTCTCCGGCTTGCCACCACCCAGCACCGCAGGGTCCAGGTTCGACGCCACCAGGAAGGCGCGCGTGGTCGCGAGGGCCTTCGCGACCTCGGTCTTCGACATCCAGCCGGTCGCCTTCGCCGCCGGGAGTTCGATGCCCGCCGCGCCGTCGGCCCAGCGCAGGGCCGGGGAGCCCCGGAAGGGCTCCTTCAGGGTCGGGCGGTGGGGGTCGGCCTCCTCGGGCGGGGCCGTGGGGCGCACCGTCTCGGCGGCGAGCGGGGTGGTGTCCTCGGGGAGGTCCGTCCAGCCGGACGGCAGGGCGGCGGCCACGTTCTCCGGGAGGTACCCGGTCACCAGCTGGGGCCGTACGGCGACCAGCGCGAGCGCGGCGGCCAGGGTGACGCCGACGACGGCCCTCACCCGGCGCCGACGGTCCGCGCGGCCGTTCATCTCCTGCCAGGCCGGTCCGGTGCGCCAGCCCGCCGGCTCCTGGCTCTTCGGCGCCTTCGGCCGCTTCGGCTCCTTCGGCCGCTTCGGCGGCTTGGCCTTCCGCAGGGCCTTCTCCTGCGCCTCGGTGCCGAGGCCCTGCTCCCGCGCGGCCTCGACGAACGCGGCCCATTCCGCGTCGGAGACCGACGGCTCGCCCGACGGCTGGTCCGACCGCTGGTCCGACGGCTTGTCTTCCATGTGTCCCACCCCTGTGCTGCACGTTGCGATCCGGACGTTCTCACGCCGCCGGACGGACGGAACAGGCCGGTCAGCGCTCTTGATCAGTTCGTGACCGAACGGATCCGGGCAGACGCCCGGCATGCGCACCAGCGACGAGATCTACCACCGGGTGCTCTGGGACCCGCGCCTCGACGCCGAGCGCTTCGTGATGGGCGTCGCCGAGCGCGGCACGGACCGGCCGGCCCGGATCGCCCTGACCGACTTCGTGCCCGGCGGGGACATCCCCTGGCACCGCGTCCTGTTCTTCGAGGCCGACGGCGAGGTCGTCTGGGACCGCTCGACCGGGACCGACCGGCTCGGCGACTCCCCGGCGGGCCGGGCCCACGCCGACGTCCTGGCCGTCCCGCCCACCCACCGGACCGCCCTCGCATGGCTGCCGCCGGCCGGCCTGTGGGAGCCGGTCCAGAGCATCCGCCGGGTCCACGACCGGCAGATCGGGCGCTGGCCGCCGCACGTGAACGTCGTCTACGGATTCGTGCCCGAGGCCGACTTCCCGCGGGCGATCCCGCTCGTCGCGGCCGCCCTGCGGACCGTCCCGCCGTTCCGCGCCCGGCTCCGGGGAGTGCGCTGGTTCCGGCACCGCACGGACGCCACCGTCTGGCTCGACCCGGCGGCGGCCGGCCCCGAACCGTGGCAGCGGATGCGCGAAGCCCTGGAGGAGCGGTTCCCGCTGTGCGGCGACGACCGCGGCTTCACCCCGCACCTCTCGCTCGGCCGCAGCCGCGAGCCCGCCGTCCTGGCCGCCGCGTGCGAGGAGCTGCTCGGCACGATGAGCGTCCGGGTCGACGAGCTGGTGCTGCTCTCCCGGCGCGGCCACGAGCCCATGCGGGTGAGGGCGACGGTGCCGCTCGGCGGCACCCGCGTACACCGCTGAACCCCGGTCACCGAAAATCCGTCTAGCCAGACGCACACGCGTACACGACACGCACACCAGCTGCACAGACGCACGGGGGACCGACGAGCGGTGGACAACAGAAGAGTGGCGCGGCGCACCGTGCTCGCCGGAGCCGCCGCCGTCGCCGCGGCCGTCGCCGGCTGCTCCGTACCCGCACCGCCGAGCAGCGCGGCCACCGCCGACCCGGCACCGGGCCGTCCCCTGGCGCACAGCGCCGGCCGGGCGCTGCTCATGCAGTTCGCCGCGCACCCGGACGACGACCTGTACTTCATGAACCCCGACACCCAGCGGCTGCTCGACGCCGGGGTTCCGCTCGTCTCCGTGTACGTCACCGCCGGCGAGCACACCGGCACGAACTGGATCAAGGGCATGCCGGAGACCCCGCCCGACAAGGCCGCGTACTCCTCCGCCCGCCACCAGGGGCTGCGCCAGTCGTACGCGGACGCGCTCGGCGCGGAGAAGTTCACGCCCTGGCGGAAGCGGGTCGTCCCCCTCGCCGGCGGACGGCAGTGCGAGGTGAACACCCTCGTCCACGGCGGGCGCCGGGTCGAGCTGGTCTTCCTCAACCTCCCGATGCACACCACCCGCCGGTACATGGCGCTGCCCGCCCTGTGGGAGGACCGGGCCCTCGAACTGCGCACCCATCTGTCCGCCGGCTCCCCCGTCCCCCGGGCCGACACCTACGACCACGGGCAGCTGATCGAGGTCCTGGCCGGGCTGCTCGCCCGCTACCGGCCCACCGTCGTGCACACCCTCGACCCCGACCCGGACATCCAGATCAGCGACGAGCCCACCCGCAAGCGGGACAGCGAGCAGCCCGGCTACTCCGACCACGGCGACCACACCGCCGTCGCCTGCTTCACCTGGGCCGCGCTGCTGCGCTGGGTCGCCGACGCCACCGCCGGCGGAGCGCCGGTGCCGTCGTTCACCACCATCGCCTTCCGCGGCTACTACAACCGGCACTGGCCGAAGAACCTCCCGCCGCGGGTCCTCGAGGAGAAGGCCGCCCACCTCGTCCCGTACGGCGGCGACCCGGCCTGGGACTGCGGCAACCCCGCCGGCTGCGGCGACTACGGCGTCGGCGGTGACCGTCCGCTCACCAACAAGAAGGGCTGGGTGCGCTCCACCCACTACCGGTGGCCCGCCGCCGGTCCGGCCGTCGCCGAGGAGCCGGGCGGGCGGCTCGCCGCGTACGGCGTCCTCGGGCTGCGCGCGGTCCGCTGGCGCGAGGTCTCCCCCGGCTCCGGCCGCTTCGGCGAGCCGGAGGACCTGGGCGGCGGCCCGCTGGCGCCGGCGCTCGCCTCGACGACGCTCGGCGACGGCCGGGTGCTGCTGTTCGGGGTGCGCTTCGCCGCCCTGTCCGGCCGCGGCGGCCCGAACCGGCGCGAGGTCGTCCTCCTGGAGCAGCGCTCGCCCGGCGGCCCCTTCCTCGCCTGGCGGGGCCTCGGCGGTCCCGAGCGCGGCGACGACCGGGGGCGGCGGATCGGCGCGCCGGTGGCCGTCACCGCCCCCGACGGCCGGGTCCACCTCTTCGTACGGAACGCGGACAAGGGCGTGTCGACGCGCGTGCGGGCGGCCGACGGCACGTGGGGCGCGTGGCGGGCGCTGCCCGGCGACGGCTCGGGGGACGAGGTCCAGGACGGTCTGACGGCGCTGGTCGACGCCTCGGGCCGGGTGCACGTCCTGGCGGCGGGCCGTACCGCCGTACGCCACTGGGCCGACGGCTCCCCCGCCGAGCCGCTCCCCCTGGCCGGCGACCCGGTGGCGGCGGTCCCGGCCGCCGGCCCGGCGGGCGTCCAGGTCTTCTCCCGCGCCCCCGCCGACGCCCGTCTCCGCGCCGCCCCGGGCGAGGCCCCCGCCTTCGACGGCTACGGCCTGCTCACCGCCGCCCCGGGCCCGGCGGGCCCCGTCCTCCTCGGCCGCGACGAACGCCACCGGGTGCAGCTGCACCGGGGCGGCCGGCTGTCCGTCCGTACGCGAGGGGTCGTCCCGGCGGGCGATCCGGTGCTGCACCGGGGGACCGTGGTGGTGGGAATGGGGGCGGACGCGCGGCCGTGGGTGTGGCGGCCGTGAGCCTGCCGGGGGAATGCGAAGGGCCCGCCTCCCCGGAAGGGAGACGGGCCCGGACTCGGCCTGGGATCGCGCCGCGTGCTTACGCCCGCTTGACGAAGTAGCCGGTGATGTCGGCGAGCAGGTCGACGGAGCCGAATTTGTTGTAGAAGTTCACCTTGCCGTCGGCGCTGACCGGCACGACGACCAGGTTCGGGATGGTGAGTCCCTTGGTGAAGTTCAGGTTCGACACGGTCGGAACGGTCGGTCCGGCCGGGTAGACGGACACGTAGCCACCCGAGGTCGGGTTGGCGACCGTCACGTTGAGCACGACCGCGGTCGCGCCGGCCGGGACGCCGCCCGTACCCGCGACGTTCAGCGTCACGACGCTGTCCGCGGTGACGGGGCCCTGGCGCACGCCGAGGCCGGAGCGGGTGTCCATCAACCGCTTGGGACCGATGTTGATGTGGTACGCGCCGGCGGGGTCGGCCGAGAAGAAGCCGGTGACGTCGGCGAGCAGGTCCACGGATCCGAACGCGTTGTAGAAGGTGACCTTGCCGCCCTCACCGATGGGGACGATCGCCAGGTTCGGGATCGTCTGACCGGCGGAGAAGTTCAGGTTCGACACGCCGGGGCGGGTGCCCCCGCTCGGGTAGGCGGCGACCCAGCCGCCCGAGGTCGGCGCGGTCGCCGTCACGTTCATGATCACGGCGGTGGCGTCGGCCGGGATGCCGTTGGCGCCGGCGACCTGGAGCTCGACCGTACCGGCCGGACCGACCTTGCCCTGCGCCACGCCGGTGCCGTTGCGGGTGTCCATGATCCGCTGCGGCTCGACGCTGGTGTGGGTGGAACCGCTGGTGTCCTTGGCGTAGTAACCGGTGACGTCGGCCAGCAGGTCGACGGAGCCGAACGCGTTGTAGAAGCGGACCTTGCCGTCGATCACCGGGACGGTCACCAGGTTCGGGATCGTCTTGCCGGCGGTGAAGTTGAGGCTCGACGCGGTGGGACGGTTCGTCCCGTTCGGGTAGACGGTGACGTAGCCGCCCGAGGTCGGCGCGGTCGCCGTCACGTTCAGCACGACGGCACCGACGCCGGTCGTCGGGATCCCGGCCTTGCCGGTGACCTGGAGCACGACCTCCCCACCGGGTCCGACCTTGGCCTTGGTCACGCCGAGACCGGTACGGGTGTCCATCAGCCGCGCCGGGGCGACCGGCTTGAAGGTCTTCGGCCCGGGGACGGTCACGGTGACGGCCGGGGAGGTGGTCACCTTGCCGGAGGTGTGCGTGGCGCGCACCTTGACGGTGTGGTCGCCGTAGCCGCCGACGTTGACCGAGGCGGTCCGCATGTGGCCCCAGCTCCAGGTGGCGACCTGGTCGTCGACGAGCACCTCGAACTTGTGGATGAAGGTGTTCGACGTGGTCGTGCCCCAGTTCACGGTGACCGGACCGGTCGTCTCGTAGCCGGTGCCGGCCGGGGTGGCGCCGCCGGTGAGGTTGCTGATGGCGAGGTTGGCGACGGTGCCGGTGGCGTACGACCGGATGGTCGGCAGCTGGGGGTAGAGCATGGTGCCGGGGCAGGCGGTGTTGAAGCCGTCACGGTGCCCGGAGACGGCGTTGAACGTGTACGACTGGCCGGTCGTGTAGCTGATGCCCGTCCCGCTCGTCTGCGTCGCACCGGCGACCAGCGTGGTCTTGCCCGCGGGGTCCACCCCGTACTGGCCGAGCTTGTACGCGATCACCTTCGAGGCCGACGCGAGTGCGGCGTTCGACGCCGACTGCTCCATGTAGTTGCCGATGATCGCGACGCCGGTCGACTCCGAGTTGAAGCCGTAGGTGTGCGCGCCCAGGACCGGCTGGTCGATGCCGCCCTCGCGGCCCTCGAAGATCGTGCCGCACTTGTCGACGAGGAAGTTGTAGCCGATGTCCCGCCACGGCGGGTTCTGGCCCTTGACGTGGTAGACGAGGATGCTGCGGACGATGGCCGCCGATTCCGAGCACTGGTAGTCGGCGCTCGTCGTGTGATGCACGAAGGCGGCCTTGATCTTGCCGCCGGGCAGGTAGACGGGCTCCTCCGGAGTGGCCACGGCCGTGTCCGCGCCCCACTCCTCACGCGTGACGATGTTCGGCCGGGGAGCGGTCGACGGCGGGCCGGGCGTCGTCGGCGGCTCCTCGGCGACGAAGGCGGCGGGTTCGGCGTCGAATTCGCCGTTCTCCTTCGCGGCCGCACCGGCACCGTTCGGGTCCACCATGACCAGCTGGAGGCCGTCGGGCAGAGTGCCCGCGGCGGCGCCGTCGCTGACGCGCACCTCGGCGCCGTCGGAGGCGCCCACCCAGATCGGCTCCGTGGCACCACCCGCACCGGGCCGCTTGCCGTCCATGCCGACCGGGTACGGCTCGAGATCGACCCACTCGGACCATTCACCGGTCTCGACGCTGCGGGTCCGGGCCTCGATCGTGCCTTTGATCTTCGCGTTCGCTTCCGTCCAGGTCACGCCGAGCAGGCCGAAGGGCTCCGTGTCCCGCTTGGACAGGACCGCTTCGCCCTTGCCCTTGTCGGTCAGGGCCAGCTTGTGCAGCTCGGTCTTGCCCGACGGGGTCTCGCCGGCCTCGACGCTGTACGGGCTGGGCTTGTCGCCCTGCCCCTTGTCGTCCTCGGTCCCGAAGACCGCCCCGTTCGCCGCGGCCTGGAAGGCCAGTACGGTCACGCCCGCGAGGGCGGCACCTATCGCCGTACGACGTACCCGCGTACCCGTTTTACGACGTGCTCGACGTCCCGATCTCAAGTTGTCTCCACCCCTAATGGTCATGACACAACTGACCGGCGCACTCTACGGGACGTCAGGTTTGCTTCTGCCACCGGGGGGTAAAGCAGAGGACCCCGCACCGCCGAAGCGGTGCGGGGTCCTCATGGGAGCTCTGTCGAGCTACCAGGTCAAACCACCGAAGTTCGGGAGAACTTACTTGGTGATCTTGACGACCTGGCCGGCGCCGACGGTCCGGCCACCCTCACGGATGGCGAACTTGAGGCCCTCCTCCATGGCGACCGGCTGGATCAGCTGGACGGACATGGAGGTGTTGTCGCCCGGCATGACCATCTCGGTGCCCTCGGGGAGGGTCACGACGCCGGTCACGTCCGTGGTACGGAAGTAGAACTGCGGGCGGTAGTTGTTGAAGAACGGGGTGTGACGGCCACCCTCGTCCTTCGACAGGATGTAGGCCTGGGCCTCGAACTCGGTGTGCGGCGTGACCGAACCGGGCTTGATGATGACCTGGCCGCGCTCGACGTCCTCACGCTTGATGCCACGGAGGAGCAGACCGACGTTCTCACCGGCCTGGCCCTCGTCGAGCAGCTTGCGGAACATCTCGATGCCGGTGACCGTGGTGGTGGTCTTCTCCGGCTTGATGCCGATGATGTCGACGGTCTCGTTGACCTTGAGGACACCACGCTCGATACGACCGGTGACGACGGTGCCACGACCGGTGATCGTGAAGACGTCCTCGATCGGCATCAGGAACGGCTTGTCGACGTCACGCTCGGGCTGCGGGATGTGCTCGTCCACGGCCTTCATGAGGCCGAGGAGCTTCTCGCCCCACTCCTTGTCGCCCTCGAGCGCCTTGAGCGCCGAGACGCGGACGACCGGCAGGTCGTCGCCCGGGAACTCGTACTCGGTGAGGAGCTCACGGACCTCGAGCTCGACGAGCTCGAGGATCTCCTCGTCGTCCACCATGTCGGCCTTGTTCAGGGCGACGACGATGTACGGAACGCCGACCTGGCGGGCCAGGAGCACGTGCTCCTTGGTCTGCGGCATCGGGCCGTCGGTGGCGGCGACCACGAGGATGGCGCCGTCCATCTGCGCCGCACCCGTGATCATGTTCTTGATGTAGTCCGCGTGACCCGGGCAGTCGACGTGGGCGTAGTGACGCGACTCGGTCTGGTACTCGACGTGCGCGATGGAGATGGTGATACCGCGCTGGCGCTCCTCGGGAGCCTTGTCGATCTGGTCGAAGGCCGAGGCCTCGTTCAGGTCCGGGTACGCGTCGTGCAGCACCTTGGTAATGGCGGCCGTGAGGGTCGTCTTACCGTGGTCGATGTGACCGATGGTGCCGATGTTGACGTGCGGCTTAGTCCGCTCGAACTTCGCCTTCGCCACTGGGGTCCTCCTGGAGTGGTTCTGAACGCCTTGCTTCATCGGCGCCAGGTGATCTTTGCTGGGATGCCAGGCGCCGGGGCCCGATCCCTCGGGTTTCGGGGGGCTGAGCCCCGGCGACTGGTGTCAAGCCTAAAGCGTGAACTCGGGAGAGTTACTCGCCCTTGGCCTTCGCGATGATCTCCTCGGCGACGTTCCGCGGAACCTCGGCGTAGGAGTCGAACTGCATCGAGTAGCTTGCGCGACCCGAGGTCTTGCTGCGGAGGTCGCCGACGTAGCCGAACATCTCCGAAAGGGGCACGAGGCCCTTCACGATGCGGGCACCGTGACGCTCCTCCATGGCCTGGATCTGGCCACGGCGGGAGTTGATGTCGCCGATGACCTCACCCATGTAGTCCTCGGGCGTGGTGACCTCGACGGCCATCATCGGCTCGAGCAGCACGGGCGAAGCCTTGCGCGCGGCCTCCTTGAAGGCCTGCGAGCCGGCGATCTTGAAGGCGAGCTCGGAGGAGTCGACCTCGTGGTACGCACCGTCGTGCAGGATCACGCGAACGCCGGTCATCTCGTAGCCGGCGAGGATGCCGAACTGCATGGCCTCCTGCGCACCCGCGTCGACCGAAGGGATGTACTCCTTCGGGATGCGGCCACCGGTGACCTTGTTCACGAACTCGTACGAGGACTCGCCGCCCTCGATCGGCTCGATGCCGATCTGGACCTTGGCGAACTGACCCGTACCACCGGTCTGCTTCTTGTGCGTGTAGTCCACGCGCTCGACGGCCTTGCGGATCGTCTCACGGTAGGCCACCTGCGGCTTGCCGACGTTGGCCTCGACCTTGAACTCACGGCGCATGCGGTCGACCAGCACCTCGAGGTGCAGCTCGCCCATACCGCCGATGATGGTCTGGCCGGTCTCCTCGTCCGAGTGGACCTGGAAGGAGGGGTCCTCCTCCGCGAGACGCTGGATGGCGACACCCAGCTTCTCCTGGTCGCCCTTGGACTTGGGCTCGATGGCGACCTGGATGACCGGGGCCGGGAAGTCCATGGACTCCAGGATGACCGGGGCCTTGTCGTCACAGAGCGTCTCACCGGTGGTGGTCTGCTTGAGACCCATCACGGCGATGATGTCGCCGGCGCCCACCGAGTCGATCTCCTCACGCTTGTTCGCGTGCATGCGGTAGATCTTGCCGATGCGCTCCTTCTTGCCCTTCACGGAGTTCAGGACAGAAGAGCCGGAGTCCAGGCGACCGGAGTACACGCGGACGAAGGTGAGCTTGCCGAGGTGCGGGTCGCTCATGATCTTGAACGCGAGGGCCGACAGCGGCTCGTCGTCGGACGGCTTGCGCTTGACGACCTCCTCCGGGTCGTTCACGGCGTGGCCCTCGATGGCCTCGACGTCGAGCGGGGAGGGGAGGTAGCGCACGACCGCGTCGAGCAGGGGCTGAACACCCTTGTTCTTGAACGCGGTACCGCAGAACACCGGGGTGACCGTGGTGTCCTTGGACTTGCCGGAGGCGATCGTGATGCGGCGGACGGCCGCGTACAGCTGCTCCTCGGTGGGCTCTTCGCCCTCGAGGTAGAGCTCCATGATCGCTTCGTCGTTCTCGGCGACGGCCTCGATCAGCTTGCCGCGGTACTCCTCGGCGAGCTCGGTGTGCGAGGCCGGGATGTCGACGACGTCGTACATCTCGCCCTTGGTGGCCTCGGCGGACCAGACCAGCGCCTTCATGCGAACGAGGTCGACGACGCCCTGGAAGTCGGCCTCGGCACCGATCGGGAGCTGCATGACGATCGGCTGAGCGCCCAGACGGTCCTCGATCATGCCGACGCAGCGGAAGAACTCCGCGCCGGTGCGGTCGAGCTTGTTGACGAAGCAGATGCGCGGAACGCCGTAGCGGTCCGCCTGACGCCACACGGTCTCGGACTGGGGCTCGACGCCGGCCACGCCGTCGAACACGGTCACGGCACCGTCGAGCACGCGCAGGGAACGCTCCACCTCGACGGTGAAGTCGACGTGGCCCGGCGTGTCGATGATGTTGATCGTGTGGTCGACGTCCTCGAGCGGCCAGTGGCAGGTGGTGGCAGCAGAGGTGATCGTGATGCCACGCTCCTGCTCCTGCTCCATCCAGTCCATCGTGGCGGCGCCGTCGTGGACCTCACCGATCTTGTACGAAACGCCGGTGTAGAACAGGATCCGCTCGGTGGTGGTCGTCTTGCCCGCGTCGATGTGGGCCATGATGCCGATGTTGCGCACCTTGGCCAGGTCAAGCGAAGTGGTAGCCATAAGGCTTCAGTCTTCTCTCGGTCTCGATGTGGGTTGCGACTACCAGCGGTAGTGCGCGAAGGCCTTGTTGGACTCGGCCATCTTGTGCGTGTCCTCACGCTTCTTGACCGAAGCACCGAGGCCGTTCGAGGCGTCCAGGAGCTCGTTCATGAGGCGCTCGGTCATGGTCTTCTCGCGACGGGCGCGGGAGTAGCCGACCAGCCAGCGCAGCGCGAGGGTGGAGGCGCGACCGGGCTTGACCTCGATCGGCACCTGGTAGGTGGCGCCACCGACACGACGGGACTTGACCTCGAGGGACGGCTTGACGTTCTCGAGGGCGCGCTTCAGCGTGATGACCGGGTCCTGGCCGGTCTTCTCGCGAAGACCCTCCATGGCGCCGTACACGATGCGCTCGGCGGTGGAACGCTTGCCGTCCAGCAGGATCTTGTTGATCAGCGAGGTGACAAGAGGAGAGCTGTAGACCGGGTCGATGATGACCGGGCGCTTCGGGGCGGGGCCCTTACGAGGCATTCTTACTTCTCCTTCTTGGCGCCGTAGCGGCTGCGAGCCTGCTTACGGTTCTTGACGCCCTGCGTGTCGAGGGAACCGCGGATGATCTTGTAACGAACACCCGGCAGGTCCTTCACACGGCCACCGCGCACGAGCACGATGGAGTGCTCCTGCAGGTTGTGACCCTCACCCGGAATGTAGGCCGTGACCTCGATGCCGGAGGTCAGACGCACACGCGCGACCTTCCGCAGCGCCGAGTTCGGCTTCTTCGGGGTGGTCGTGAACACACGCGTGCAGACGCCGCGGCGCTGAGGGGAACCCTCGAGTGCGGGCGTCTTGTTCTTCTCGACCTTGTCCTGCCGGCCCTTACGGACCAGCTGCTGGATCGTAGGCACTACTTCTCCGGTTTCTGTGTGCCGTCGGTAAAACTAACCTGGAACGTCGCCGACCCACGCGGTCGGGTGTGTCGAATCGCGCGGACCTCCGCCATGGGCGGAGAAGGGCGCGGATTGCGGTGGCCGTTCTCGGATTCAGCGTGCGGTTGAGGACACGCACACGACTCCGGGCACACCCCAGGCACAAGGCATGAGCGTACCTATCGCATGGACTCCGGTCAAAACAAATGCCCACGCGCAGGGCGCCCGGCGACGTGGGAGAACGCGGGGCGGCGGCGCCACGGCGGCCCGGGTGGCGACGGCGGGGCGGCGGAGTGGCGGAGTGGCGGCGGCGGGGCGACGGTGCGAAGCCGCGGGCGGGCGGGCCGGGGCGGGCCGGGTGGCGGCGGGGCGGCGGCGCGGGGGGGGGCTCCGGGGGGGCCCGGGGGGCGCCGGGGAGCCGTGG
>NZ_JBEOUO010000024.1:0-110310 GCF_040302485.1 Streptomyces sp. NPDC126499
CGGGGGGTGGGCGGCCCGCCCCGACCCCAGTGGACGTCGCGGCCCCCCGGCCGGCCGGGGGCCCGGGTGCCGAGCCGGCGCAGGGTACGTCCGGGGGCCCGCGCCCCGGCCGGCCGCGGGACCTGCTCACCCCTCGGCGCCCGGCCGGGGCGCGAGCCGCCGTACGTACCCTGCGCCGGCTCGTCACGCGGACCCGCGTCCGGCCGTGGGACCTCGACGTCCTCTGGTGTCGGGGCGGCACGCCGACCCGCGTCCGGCCGCGGGACCCGCTCCGTCCGGGGGGCACGCTCCGTTCCGGGGGCGGGGTCCGGACGGTCGTCGTGTGTGCCGGGTGCGCCCTGCGTGCCCTCGAACTCCATGACCCCTGTCCCCCTGGCCCTTCACTCTGCCGCGCCGCGCGCCGCCGCGTCGCCGTCCGACGCCCCAATCTAGGGCCTCGCGCGCGGATCATGCCCCGGATCGGGCCGACGGCGTGGAGACGGCCGGGACAACAGCGCGTATGGCCGATACGGACAAGGACACGCCGGGACCACTCCCATCCGTAGCATGCGCGGGGACACCGGCCGCGCCTAGCCTGCGGAGGAAACCCGCAAGTGCGTCCAGAACACCCCCAGGAGCCCCGCATGAACGCTGTCCCGCAGGAGCGGCGCGTCGTCACCGCCATTCCCGGCCCGAAGTCGCAGGAGCTTCAGGCCCGCCGTCTCGACGCGGTCGCCGGTGGCGTGGGCTCGGTGCTGCCCGTCTTCACCAAGCGGGCCGGCGGCGGCGTCATCGAGGACATCGACGGCAACCTGCTGATCGACTTCGGTTCCGGCATCGCCGTGACCTCGGTCGGCGCCTCCGCCGAGGCCGTGGTGCGCCGCGCCACCGCCCAGCTCGCGGACTTCACCCACACCTGTTTCATGGTCACCCCGTACGAGGGCTACGTCGAGGTCTGCGAGGCCCTCGCCGAGCTGACCCCGGGCGACCACGCCAAGAAGTCCGCGCTGTTCAACTCGGGCGCCGAGGCCGTCGAGAACGCGGTCAAGATCGCGCGTTCGTACACCAAGCGCCAGGCCGTCGTGGTCTTCGACCACGGCTACCACGGCCGCACCAACCTCACCATGGCGCTGACGGCGAAGAACATGCCGTACAAGCACGGCTTCGGCCCGTTCGCCCCCGAGGTCTACCGCGTGCCGGTCGCCTACGGCTACCGCTGGCCCACCGGCCCGGAGAACTGCGGCCCCGAGGCCGCCGCCCAGGCCATCGACCAGATCACCAAGCAGATCGGCGCCGAGAACGTCGCCGCGATCATCATCGAGCCGGTGCTCGGCGAGGGCGGCTTCATCGAGCCGGCCAAGGGCTTCCTCCCGGCGATCGTGAAGTTCGCCAACGACAACGGCATCGTCTTCGTCGCGGACGAGATCCAGTCCGGCTTCTGCCGCACCGGCCAGTGGTTCGCCTGTGAGGACGAGGGCATCGTCCCGGACCTGATCACGACGGCCAAGGGCATCGCGGGCGGTCTGCCGCTCGCCGCCGTCACCGGCCGCGCCGAGATCATGGACTCCGTCCACGGCGGCGGCCTCGGCGGCACCTACGGCGGCAACCCGGTCGCGTGCGCCGGTGCGCTGGGCGCCATCGAGACCATGAAGGAGCTCGACCTCAACGGCAAGGCCAAGCGCATCGAGGAGGTCATGAAGGGCCGCCTCGCCGCCATGCAGGAGAAGTACGAGATCATCGGCGACATCCGTGGCCGCGGCGCCATGATCGCCATCGAGCTGGTGAAGGACCCGGCGACCAAGGAGCCGAACCCGGAGGCCGCCGGCGCGCTGGCCAAGGCGTGCCACGCCGAGGGCGTCCTCGTCCTCACCTGCGGCACCTACGGCAACGTGCTGCGCTTCCTTCCGCCGCTGGTCATCGGCGAGGACCTGCTGAACGAGGGCCTGGACGTCATCGAGGCGGCGCTGGCCCGTATCTGACGGCCGGAAGACCGCTTCTGACACCCTGTGTGAAGAAGCTGTGGGGGGCCGATGGCGGGATGGCGATCCGGCTGTCGGTCCCCTTCTTCGTGCCGTACGGTTTCCGCAGATGAGAGAAACACCCCGGGCGGAGCCTCCCCAGCCCCGCCCGCACCGTGCCTTCGCGCACACCACTGGAGCCCTGCGCTCCGGAACTCCTCACCGATCGGATGGCCGCCCGCCCCACACCCCCCGGGGCGCGCGGCAACCCGGTCAAGGCGACCGCCCCGGAACCACCCCCCCTGTTCCGGGGCGGTCGGCTGTCCTCCGCGCCCTCGTCGCCCTCGCCGTCCTCGCCGTGTGCACCTGGCAGGTCCTGGTCCACGGCCCCCTCGCCCGCCTCGACGAGCGCGTCTCGCGCGCCCTGGTGGACACGGTCCCGCGCGCGGTCTCCGAGCCCGCCGCCGACCTCGGCAACCTGACGGTCGCGCTGCCGGTCCTGGCCTGCGCGATGGCGTACGCGGCCTGGCGGGGCCGCCGCGCGGCCGCCGCGTTCGCGGGCCTCGCCATGGCCCTCGTCCCGCTCCTGGTCGTCCCGCTGAAGCTCTGGACGGCCCGCCCCGGGCCCCTGGAACCGTGGGCCCACGGCTACTTCCCCTCGGGCCACACGGCGACGGCGATGGTCGCCTACGTGAGCGCCACCTTCCTGGTGTCCCGCCGCCTGCTGCCCCTCGCCGTACTCCTGACCGCCCTCACCGCCACCGGCCTGGTCCTGCGCGGCTTCCACTGGCCCCTGGACGTCCTGGCCTCCGTGGCCCTGTGCCTGCCCCTGCTGCACTGGCCCGCCCTCGCCGCGCGGTACGGTCGCGTCGCCCCGCCCGCGACACCCGCACCGGAGAAGAGATGACGATCCACCGGCCCGGCCTCCCGACCGACCTGCCCGGCCCCGACCTCCTGTGGACGCGCTGGGCCCTGGCCGCCGTCGTGCAGGCCACCACCGAGGCGGAGGACGACGGCGTCCACCGGACCGGCGTCTGGATCGACGACGAGGGTCTGCACCTCGACGACTGCGGCTGCACCTGGTGGACCTTCTCCCGCGTGGGCGAGGGCCGTTACGTGCTGTTCGGCGAGGACGAGTCGAGCGGCTGCAAGTGGTACGAGCCGCCGGTCGACATGCTGGCGGGCGGCCCGGACTGGCTCCCGTACGAGGAGCTGCGCGACCGGCTCGCGGGGAACGAGCTGGGCTGCGTCTACTGGTACGAGGACGGCGCCTGGGGCCGTGCCCCGTACCCGGAGGACCTGGACGACGACGGCCTGGACTGCGGGATGAGCCGGTTCGTCTTCCGGGCCGAGACCCTGCTCCTGCTGGCCGACCACGTGGCGTACGACCGTCCGGCGGCGGAGCTCCTCATGGCCGCTGCCGAAGGGCACCGCCTGACGCCGGAGTTGCTGGCGGCGCACGTCGTGGCGGAGGACCGCGGCGACCCGGACCTTCCGGCGATGGTCCGGGCGCTGCGGCGTACGGGTCTGGACCGCGAGGCCGAGGCCGGTCAGCTCCAGGCGTAGGCGTCGAAGTTCCGGCTGAACTCCTGCTGGTGGAAGCGGTCCCAGTTGATCGACCAGGTCATCAGGCCGCGCAGGCCGGGCCAGGTGCCGTGGGTCTGGTACGTGCCGCAGTTCGCCTTCTTCGTCAGGCAGTCCAGGGCCTTGTTCACCTCGGCCGGCGGGGTGTGGCCGTTGCCGGCCTGGGGGGAGGCGGGCAGGCCGATGGCGACCTGGTCGGGGCGCAGGGCCGGAAAGACGCGGCCGGTGTTGCCGGCGACGGGGAAGCCGGTGAGGAGCATGTCGGTCATGGCGATGTGGAAGTCCGCGCCGCCCATGGAGTGGTACTGGTTGTCGAGGCCCATGATCGGACCCGAGTTGTAGTCCTGGACGTGGAGCAGGGTGAGGTCGTCGCGCAGGGCGTGGATGACCGGCAGGTAGGCGCCGGCGCGCGGGTCCTGGCCTCCCCAGGGGCCGGATCCGTAGTACTGGTAGCCCAGCTGGACGAAGAAGGTCTCCGGCGCCATGGTCAGCACAAAGTCGTCGCCGTAGCGGGCCTTCAGGGTCTTCAGGGCCGCGATGAGGTTCACGATGACCGGGGACGTCGGGTTGCGGAAGTCGGTGTCGCCGGTCTGGAGCGACAGCGAGTGGCCCTCGAAGTCGATGTCGAGGCCGTCGAGGCCGTACTCGTCGATGATCTTCGACACGGAGGAGACGAAGGTGTCGCGGGCGGCGGTGGTGGCCAGCTGGACCTGGCCGTTCTGGCCGCCGATGGAGATGAGGACCTTCTTGCCGGCGGCCTGCTTGGCCTTGATGGCCGCCTTGAAGTCGGCGGCCGGCTCGACGTTCGGGCATTCGGTCGCCGGGCACAGACGGAAGCGGATGTCGCCCGAGGTCACCGTGGTCGGTTCGCCGAAGGCGAGGTTGATGACGTCCCAGGAGTCGGGGACGTCGGCCATGCGGGTGTAGCCGGAGCCGTTGGCGAAGCTCGCGTGGAGGTAGCCGACCAGGGCGTGGGCGGGCAGACCGCCGCCGGGGTCGCCTCCGCCTTCGGAGGCGGTGGTCACGGTCAGGGGGGTGGACTTCGCCGATTCGCCGGCGCTGTTGGCGGCGGAGACCTGGAAGGTGTACGCGGTGGCGGGGCTCAGGCCGGTGGCCGTGTACGCGGGGGTGGTGACGGTCGCGAGGGGGAGGCCGTCCTTGTGGACCCGGTACGAGGTGGCGCCGGGGACCGCGGGCCAGGTCAGCGTCACCGAGGTGGCGGCCGGGGAGCCGGCCGTGAGGCCGGTGGGGGTCGCCGGTGTGCCGACGGGGTCGCCGCCGGGGCCGAGGAGGGACAGGTCGTCGGCGAGGTAGGCGCCGGTGCCGTACCAGCCGTGGGTGAAGACGGTGACGGAGGTCGTCCGGGGGCCGGTGGTGAAGGTGGTGGCGAGCCGCTGCCAGTCGGGGGCGGACTGGGTCCAGGTGGTGACGTCGGTGGTGCCGGTGCCGGTGGCGCCCAGGTGCACGTAGCCGCCGCGGACCCAGCCGCTGAGCGTGTAGGTGGAGTCGGGCTTCACGCTGACGGTCTGCGAGCAGCGGGCGTTGTCGCTGCCGGCCGGGGTGGCGCGCAGGGCCTTCGTCCCGCCGTGCACGGGCGAGGTGACGACGGCCCCGCTGCCCGCCGTACAGCTCCATCCGTCCAGGCCGGCCTCGAAGCCGCCGTTGCGGGCGATCTCGGTGTCGGCGGCCTGGGCGGTGGGGGTGAGCGCCGTGAGTCCCGCGGCGGCGAGCACTCCGGCCAGCAGGAGGGTCAGGGGTCTGGGGCGGTCCACAACTGCCTCCGGGGGTGGGGGAATCGAGGTGGAGCGCGCCACAGCATGGTCCAGACCAATCAGGTGGTCAAGTCCTCTGACCGCGGCCCGTATCCGGCCGCGCACGCCTCAGGCTCCTCCCGGTCCGCGGTCCTCCCCGGCCAGCCGGCCCGCCGCCTCGTGCATGGCGAGTTCGAGCAGCGCGGCGTCGGTGAGCGTGCCGGCCGCGTCCGGTGTCACCAGCCAGCGCACCCCGCCGCCGGTCACCCGCCCCGGATAGGGGACGACGATCCAGGTCCCGGCGCCCGCGCTGCGGACGCCGGTGCCGAGCCACCGGGTGGCGGTGCCCGGCGGGACGAAGAAGCCCATCCGGGCGTCGCCGAAGTCGGTGAGGAC
Source organism: Streptomyces sp. NPDC126499 (assembly GCF_040302485.1). NCBI lineage: Bacteria > Bacillati > Actinomycetota > Actinomycetes > Kitasatosporales > Streptomycetaceae > Streptomyces > Streptomyces sp. NPDC126499. The sequence goes on from NZ_JBEOUO010000024.1 coordinate 5,669, forward strand.
CGGGCCCGGCCGGTCCACCAGCCGGGTCAGCACGTCCAGGGTGGGGTAGCCGAGCTCGGCCGGCAGGATCAGCACGTCCCACCGCCGGCCGGCGGGCAGCAGGGCGACCCCGTGCGGATTGCGCTCCCACTCCCAGCGGCAGGCGTCGGGATCCGGCGCGACCGAGGCGAGCCACTCCACCGCGGTCCTGGCCTCCCCGGCCCCGGCGCCCGCACCCGTCCCCGTCCCCGTACCCGTCATGGCGAAAGCCCTCTCTCTCGGTCGGGACCCGCGCTCGCGGTGTCCGTACGGAGAGAGAGGGCTCACGCGTCGCTATGACGCGGGTTCACCACCCCAGTGGTGTGACCTGGGTCACACCTCGTCGGATCAGCTGTCGAAGCCGAGGCCGAGCCGGTCCATCGCCTTCAGCCACAGGTTCCGCCGGCCGCCGTTCTCGTCGGCGCGGGCCAGCGACCACTTGGTGAGCCCGATGCCCGCCCAGGCGATCGGCTCCGGCGGGAACGGCAGCGGCTTGGAACGGACCATCTCCAGCTCCGTCCGCTCGGTCCGCTCCCCCGCCAGCAGGTCCAGCATCACGTCCGCGCCGAAGCGGGTGGCGCCCACGCCGAGGCCCGTGTAGCCGGCCGCGTACGCCACCTTGCCCTGGTACGCCGTACCGAAGAAGGCCGAGAAGCGCGAGCAGGTGTCGATCGCGCCGCCCCAGGCGTGGCTGAAGCGCAGGCCCTCCAGCTGCGGGAAGCAGGTGAAGAAGTGCTGGGCGAGCTTGAGGTACGTCTCCGGGCGGTGGTCCATCTCGGCGGCCACCTTGCCGCCGAAACGGTAGACCGCGTCGTAACCGCCCCACAGGATGCGGTGGTCGGCGGTGATCCGGAAGTAGTGGAACTGGTTCGCGGAGTCGCCGAGCCCCTGCCGGTTCTTCCAGCCCACCGACGCCAGCTGCTCCGGCGAGAGCGGCTCGGTCATCAGCGCGTAGTCGTACACCGGGACGACGTAGTGCCGCACCCGCTTGACCAGCGACGGGAAGACGTTGGTGCCGAGGGCGACCCGGCGGGCCGCGACCCGGCCGTACGGGGTGCGCACGGCCATGCCGCCGCCCGCACCGCCCGCGGAGACCAGGTCGAGCGCCGGGGTGTTCTCGAAGATCCGCACCCCGAGGTCGAGGCAGGCCCGCTTGAGCCCCCAGGCCAGCTTCGCCGGGTGCAGCATGGCCACGCCCCGGCGGTCCCACAGGCCGCCCTGGAAGGTCGGCGAGTCGACCTCGGCGCGCACCGCGTCCCGGTCCAGGAGTTCGAGGCCGCCGGCCAGGCCGAGCCGGTCGGCCTCCTCGTACCAGGCGTGCAGTTCGTCGACCTGGTAGGGCTCGGTGGCCACGTCGATCTCGCCGGTGCGCTCGAAGTCGCAGTCCAGAAAGTAGCGGGCGACGGTCTCCTCGATGGCGTCGAGGTTCCGCTCGCCCATCCGCTCCAGTCGCGCGAGCTCGCCCGGCCAGCGGGCGAGGCCGTTGCCGAAGCCGTGGGTGAGGGAGGCGGCGCAGAAGCCGCCGTTGCGGCCCGAGGCGGCCCAGCCCACCTCGCGGCCTTCGATCAGGACGACGTCCCGGGAGGGGTCGCGCTCCTTGGCGAGGAGCGCGGTCCACAGTCCGCTGTAACCGCCGCCGACCACGAGCAGGTCGCACCGCTCGGTGCCGGTGAGGGCGGGCAGGGCTCCGGGCTTGCCGGGGTCTTCCAGCCAGAAGGGGACGGGCTGGGCGTCGGAGAGAGATCGTGCAGCGAGACGCATGGCGACTGGGGCCATGGTTTCCAACTCCTTCGGTGCCCGACCGGAAGGCCGGTCAGGCCGTTGCTGTTTTCCTGCGCCGGTTCGAGATGATCTGGCCGGCCACGACGATCACCACCGCGAGCACGAACATCGCGGTGCCGATCACGTTGATCTGCACGGGGGTTCCGCGCTGTGCCGAGCCCCAGACGAACATGGGGAAGGTCACGGTGGAGCCCGCGTTGAAGTTGGTGATGATGAAGTCGTCGAACGACAGCGCGAAGGCGAGCAGCGCGCCGGCGGCGATGCCGGGGGCGGCGATCGGCAGCGTGACCCGCAGGAAGGTCTGCACGGGACCGGCGTACAGGTCGCGTGCCGCCTCCTCCAGACGCGGGTCCATGGACATCACGCGCGCCTTGACCGCCGTCACGACGAACGACAGACAGAACATGATGTGGGCGATCAGGACCGTCCAGAAGCCCAGCTCCGCGCCCATGTTGAGGAACAGGGTGAGCAGCGAGGCGGCCATGACGACCTCGGGCATCGCCATCGGCAGGAAGATCAGCGAGTTGATCGCGCCGCGCGCCCGGAAGCGGTAGCGGACCAGCGCGAAGGCGATCAGCGTGCCGAGGACGACCGCGCCGGCCGTGGCCCACGCGGCGAGCTGGAGCGAGAGGGTGAGCGAGGCGCACAGGTCGGCGACGCCGCAGGGGTCCTTCCAGGCGTCCAGCGAGAACTGCTGCCAGGCGTAGTTGAAGCGCCCGTTCGGCTTGTTGAAGGAGAACGCCATGACGACGACGTTCGGCAGGATCATGTACGCGAGCGTGAGCAGACCCGCGATGGCGACCAGGTTCTTCCGGAGCCACAGCATCAGACCAGGTCCTCCGTTCCCGCGCGGCGGATGTAGACGGTGACCATGAGCAGCACGATCGCCATGAGGATGAACGACAGGGCGGCGGCCGTCGGGTAGTCGAGGACCCGCAGGAACTGCGACTGGATGACGTTGCCGACCATCTTGGTGTCCGTCGACCCGAGGAGTTCGGCGTTGACGTAGTCGCCGCTCGCCGGGATGAAGGTGAGCAGGGTGCCGGAGACGACGCCGGGCATGGACAGCGGGAAGGTCACCTTGCGGAAGGTGGTGGCCGGGGAGGCGTAGAGGTCCTTGGCGGCCTCGTGCAGCCGGCCGTCGATCCGCTCCAGGGAGGTGTAGAGCGGCAGGATCATGAACGGCAGGAAGTTGTACGTGAGTCCGCAGACCACCGCCATGGGGGTGGCGAGGACCCGCTCGCCCTCGGTCCAGCCGAGCCAGCTGGTCACGTCGAGGACGTGCAGCGCGTTGAGGACGTCCACGACGACGCTGTCGTCGGCGAGGATCGTCTTCCACGCGAGCGTGCGGATCAGGAAGCTGGTGAAGAACGGCGCGATGACGAGCACCAGCAGGAGGTTGCGCCACCGTCCGGCCTTGAAGGCGATCAGGTACGCCAGCGGGTAGCCGAGCAGCAGGCACAGCAGGGTCGCCGTGCCCGCGTACAGCAGCGAGCGGACGAACTGCGGCCAGTACTCCGTCAGGGCGTCCCAGTAGGTCTGGAAGTGCCAGGTGACCTGGAAGCCCTGCTCCAGGGAGCCGGTCTGCACGGAGGTCGAGGCCTGGTAGACCATCGGCAGCGCGAAGAAGACGAGCAGCCAGAGGATGCCGGGCAGCAGCAGCCAGTACGGGACGAGCCGTTTGCGGGTGGCGGGTTTGCGCGGCACCGGTGCGCCCACCGGCGGCGCCTCCTTCGTCAGCAGGGCGCTCATGAGGCGTCCTCCACCGTCTCCACGCCCGCGTCGATGTCCTGGGCGGCGTCGAGGCCGAAGGTGTGGGCCGGGTTCCAGTGCAGGACGACCTCGGCGCCCGGCACGAGCCGCGTGTCGCGCTCGATGTTCTGCTCGTAGACCTGGAGCTCGGCGCCGGCCGGCGAGTTCACCACGTACTGGGTGGAGACGCCGATGAAGGAGGAGTCGACGATCCGGCCGGTGACCCGGTTGCGGCCCGCGCCGATCTCCCCGGCGTCGTCGGCGTGCGCCAGCGAGATCTTCTCGGGCCGTACGCCCACGAGCAGCTTCCCCCCGGCCCGGACGTCGGGGGTGCAGCGCTCGCCGGGCACCGTGAGCCTGCCGCCGCCGGCGGTGACGAGGACGTCGCCGCCGGTCTCGACGACCTCGGCCTCGATCAGGTTGGAGGTGCCGAGGAAGTTGGCGACGAAGGTCGTCCTCGGGTTCTCGTACAGGTCGGCGGGGGCGCCGAGCTGCTCGACCCGGCCGCCGTTCATGACCGCGACCTGGTCGGCCATGGTCATGGCCTCCTCCTGGTCGTGGGTGACGTGCACGAAGGTGATGCCGACCTCGGTCTGGATGCGCTTCAGCTCCAGCTGCATCTGGCGGCGCAGCTTGAGGTCGAGGGCGCCGAGCGGCTCGTCGAGGAGGAGGACCTGCGGGTGGTTGATGAGCGCGCGGGCGACGGCGACGCGCTGCTGCTGGCCGCCGGAGAGCTGGTGCGGCTTGTGGCGGGCCTTGTCGCCGAGCTGGACGAGCTCCAGCATCTCGTCGACCTGCTTCTTCACCGACTTGATGCCGCGTCGGCGCAGGCCGAAGGCGATGTTCTCGGAGATGTCCATGTGCGGGAAGAGCGCGTAGGACTGGAAGACGGTGTTGACGGGCCGCTTGTACGGCGGCAGGTCCGTCACGTCCCGGTCGCCGAGGAAGACGCTGCCGGAGCTGGGGTCCTCCAGGCCGGCGATCATCCGCAGGGTCGTGGTCTTGCCGCAGCCGGAGGCGCCGAGCAGGGCGAAGAAGGACCCTTGCGGGACGGTGAGGTCGAGCGGGTGCACGGCGGTGAAGGAGCCGTAGGTCTTGCTGATGCCGGTGAGACGGACGTCGCCGCCGGTGGTGGTGTCGGTCATGGGTGGATTCCCGGGTTCGTTGAGGTAAGGGACGACGGCCTCAGGCGCCGATGAGCTTGGCGAACTTCTCCTCGTACGCCGTCTCCTCGGCGCTGCTGAGCGAACGGAAGGCCCGCGACTTCGCGGCCATCGCCTTGTCCGGGAGGATCAGCGTGTTGTTCGCGAGGTCGGGGTCGATCTTCGCCAGCTCGTCCTTCACCCCCTCCACCGGGCACACGTAGTTGATGTAGGCGGCCAGCTGGGCCGCGACGGGAAGCTCGTAGTAGTAGTCGATGAGCTTCTCCGCGTTGGTCTTGTGCCGGGCCTTCGCCGGCACGAGCAGGTTGTCGCTGGAGGTGATGTAACCGGCGGCCGGGATGGCGAACTTGATGTCGGGGTTGTCCGCCTGGAGCTGGATGACGTCACCGGCCCACGCGAGGCAGGCCGCCAGGTCGCCCTTGTCGAGGTCGGAGGTGTAGTCGTTGCCGGTGAAGCGCCGGATCTGCTTGGTGTCGACGCCCTTCTGCAGGCGCCCGACGGCGGCGTCGAAGTCGGCGTCGGTGAAGGAACCGGGGTCCTTGCCCATGTCGATGAGGGTCATGCCGACCGAGTCGCGCATCTCGGTCAGGAAGCCGACCCGCCCCTTGAGCGAGGGGTCGTCCAGCATCTGGCTGACGGAGTCGACCTTCTTCCCGCCGGTCGCCTTGCTGTTGTAGGCGATGACCGTGGAGATGCCGGTCCACGGGTACGAGTAGGCCCGGCCCGGGTCCCAGTCGGGGCGGCGGAACTGCGAGGACAGGTTGGCGTAGGCGTTCGGGAGGTTCGCCGGGTCGAGCTTCTGCGCCCAGCCGAGCCGGATGATGCGGGCGGCCAGCCAGTCCGTGACGCAGATCAGGTCGCGGCCGGTGTCCTGGCCGGCCGCGAGCTGCGGCTTGATCTTCCCGAAGAACTCGACGTTGTCGTTGATGTCCTCGGTGTACCTGACCTTGATCCCGGTCCGCTTGGTGAAGGCCTCCAGGGTCGGGCGGGACTTCTCGTCCTCGCTGACGTCCATGTACTCGGTCCAGTTGGAGAAGCTGAGCGTCTTCTCCTTGGCCGAGAAGTCCGTGGACGCCGGGCCTTCGCCCTCGCGCTTGGCGGGCGGGATGCCACAGGCGCTCAGGCCGGCGAGGCCGCCGACGGTGAGCGCGCCGACGCCTCCGGCGCGCAGCACCGAACGGCGGGTGAGGGCGCCCCGGCCGCTCGTCAGGCTGCGCCGCATCGCCGCTTCCTGCGCGGCGGACAGGCTGTCCGGCTGGTACTGCTCCATGCGCTGTGCCCTTTCGGGATGGGTTCGCCGCTGGTCTGACGGCTGTTTGCTATCGGTCCCCGAAGATCGTGCGGTGCCAGTCCTTCGCGGCGACCGCCGTGTTGTCGTACATCACGTGCTTGACCTGCGTGTACTCCTCGAAGGAGTACGCGGACATGTCCTTTCCGAACCCGGAGGCCTTGTAGCCCCCGTGCGGCATCTCGCTGATGATCGGGATGTGGTCGTTGACCCACACGCATCCCGCCTTGATCTCCCGCGTGGCCCGGTTCGCCCGGTAGACGTCACGGCTCCAGGCGGAGGCGGCGAGCCCGTACGGGGTGTCGTTGGCGAGCCGGATGCCCTCGTCGTCGCCGTCGAAGGGCAGGACCACCAGGACCGGTCCGAAGATCTCCGACTGCACGACCTCGCTGTCCTGCGGGGCTCCGGTGATCAGGGTGGGCCGATAATACGCACCATCCTTGAGCGGGCCACCAGGGGCTTCGCCGCCGGTGACGACGGTGGCGTAGGCCCGCGCCCGCTCGACGAAGCCCGCGACCCGGTCCCGCTGGACGTGGCTGATGAGCGGCCCGAGGTCGGTCGAGGGGTCGAAGGGGTCGCCGAGCCGTACGGTCTCCATGAGTTCCGCGACCCGGGCGACGAAGGCGTCGAACAGCGGGCGCTGCACATAGGCACGGGTGGCGGCGGTGCAGTCCTGGCCGCTGTTGATCAGGGAGGCGGCGACGGCACCGTGGGCGGCGGCCTCCAGGTCGGCGTCGTCGAAGACGAGGAAGGGCGCCTTGCCGCCGAGTTCCAGGTGCAGCCGCTTGACCGTGGCGGTGGCGATCTCCGCGACCCGCCTGCCCACCCCGGTGGAGCCGGTGAACGAGGTCATGGCCACGTCGGGGTGCCCGACCAGGTGCTCGCCGGCGACCCGCCCGGCGCCGGTCACCACGTTGACCACGCCGTCGGGGATGCCGGCCTCCTTGGCGGCCTGGGCGAACATCAGCGAGGTCAGTGGCGTCAGCTCGGCCGGCTTCAGCACGATGGTGTTGCCCGCGGCGATCGCCGGGAGGATCTTCCAGGCGGCCATCTGCAGCGGATAGTTCCACGGGGCGATGGACCCCACCACGCCGACCGGCTCCCGCCGTACGTACGAGGTGTGGTCGCCGCTGTACTCCCCCGCCGACTGCCCCTGGAGGTGCCGGGCGGCGCCGGCGAAGAAGGCGGTGTTGTCCACCGTCCCCGGCACGTCGAACTCGGTGGTGAGCTTGAGGGGCTTGCCGCACTGGAGGGACTCGACCCGGGCGAAGTCCTCGGCCCGCTCGGCCAGCACCCCGGCGAGCCGGTGCATCGCGTCGGACCGCTCGCCGGGCGTGGCCCCCGCCCAGCCGCCGAACGCCTCCTTGGCGGCGGCCACCGCCTCGTCCACGTCGGCGGTGGAGGCCAGCTCGTACGTGTGGACGCTCTCCCCGGTCGCCGGATCGATCACGCTGTGGTGCTGTCCGGAGGTTCCGGCGCGAAGCCGGCCCCCGATGTACTGCGCGCCGTCCGCGAAGCGATCCGACACCTGGAAGCGGTTGACCATGACGCTCTCCGTTGTTCCAGCTCGAGTTGAGTGCCGATCCTGACAGAGCCGTACAACCCCAACAAGGGATTCCGTTGTTGCCTTTTGATTACGCGACGGAATCGGTCGACCATGTGTCGAGGCTGGCGGGAAATTGCCGTACGGAGTGTCCGTGGCCCCTGACAAAGTGGCATGCATGAACGATCTCGACACGTTGAAACACCAGGTCAGAACAGGAGCGAAGATCAAATGGCTGCACTTCTGGGGCCACCGGCCGCGCCCTGACGGACAGCTCTCGGCGAGCTGTCTGAGCCAGTGGTGGCCCTCGCCCTTCGCGGTGGACGGGGTGCGCTACGCGACGGCCGAGCACTGGATGATGGCGGAGAAGGCGCGGCTCTTCGGGGACGCCGAGGCGGAGGCGGCGGCCCTCCAGGCGCCCACCCCGGCGCAGGCGAAGAACGCCGGCCGGCTGGTGCGCGGCTTCGACGAGGCCGTCTGGGAGGAGCACCGCTTCGGCATCGTCGTGCGGGGCAGCGTCCACAAGTTCTCGTCCGAGCCCCTGCGCGCCTTCCTCCTCGGCACCGGTGCGCGCGTCCTCGTGGAGGCGAGCCCCCTGGACCGCGTCTGGGGCATCGGCCTGGCCGCGGACGACCCGCGGGCCTTCGACCCGGACCGGTGGCGGGGCCTGAACCTCCTCGGCTTCGCGCTGATGGAGGCGCGGGAGAGGCTGCGCGGGACGGGAGCGGGGGACGTTCCGGCTCCCGGAACGTCCCCCGCGTCGGCCTGACGCCCGCCGTCAGCGGGCGGCGGAGGAGACGGTGAGGCTCGTCGCCCAGGGGTCCTCGGAGTTGTCAAAGGCGTCCGGGTTGGTGGCGACGGCCCAGAGGAGGAAGCCCACGACGGCGCCGACCAGCGTGCCGATGGCGCCGAGCACGATGCCCGCGATGGCCATGCCCCGGTTGGTGGCCTCGCCCCGGTTGGCCTTCTTCAGGCCGATGACGCCGAAGATCAGCGCCAGGATGCCGAGGATCGCGCCGAGCCCGTAGAAGCAGAAGCCGGCCACGGCGATGATGCCGAGGACCATGGCGGCCGTGCCCATGCCGTTGGACGGGGACTGCTGCCAGCCCGGCTGACCGTAGCCGGTCCCGTAGCCCGGATACGCGGGGGCCGGCGGATAGCCGTAGCTCGTGCCCGCGCCCATCGTCGGCTGCGGCGCGACCGGCTGCACCGGCGGCGTCGGCTGCCCGAAGCCGCCGCCCGGCGCGACGGGCGGAGGCGGAAGCTCGACGCCGGACGCCATGGTCGGCTGGTCGTGCACCGGCGACGCGGGCGCCCCCGGCGTACCCGGCGCCGTCCCGCCCGTCGCCCCCTTGCTCAGTTCGACGCCGTCCTGGTTCGGCGGAGCCCACGGGTCCACCGGCTGGTCGCTGTTCTCAGACATGGGCCTCCCCCATCGTGGTCACGCCATGCTACGACCTCGCCCTTCCGGGGGAACGGTCCGGCCTACGATGACCTGATGACCGACCTGCATTCCTTCATCGCCGGGCTCCCCAAGGCGGAGCTGCACGTCCACCACGTGGGCTCCGCCTCGCCGCGGATCGTGGCGGAACTGGCCGCCCGGCACCCGGACTCCAAGGTTCCGACGGATCCTGAGGCCCTGGTGGACTACTTCACGTTCACGGACTTCGCCCACTTCATCGAGGTGTACCTGTCCGTCGTGGATCTGGTGCGCACCCCGGAGGACGTGCGCCTGCTGACCTTCGAGGTCGCCCGGGACATGGCCCGGCAGAACATCCGCTACGCGGAGCTGACCATCACCCCGTACAGCTCGACCCGTCGTGGCATCGACGAGCGCGCGTTCATGGCGGCGATCGAGGACGCCCGCAAGGCCGCCGAGGCGGAGCTCGGGGTGGTCCTGCGCTGGTGCTTCGACATTCCGGGTGAGGCGGGTCTGGAGGCGGCGGAGGAGACGGCGCGGCTCGCGGTGGACCTGCGTCCCGAGGGTCTGGTGTCCTTCGGTCTGGGCGGCCCGGAGATCGGCGTGCCGCGTCCGCAGTTCAAGCCGTACTTCGACCGGGCGCGGGCGGCCGGTCTGCGCTCGGTGCCGCACGCGGGCGAGACGACGGGCCCGGAGACGGTGTGGGACGCCCTGAAGGAGCTGGGTGCGGAGCGCATCGGCCACGGTACGAGCTCGGTGCGGGACCCGGAGCTGCTCGCGTACCTGGCGGAGCACCGGATCGCGCTGGAGGTCTGCCCGACGTCGAACATCGCGACGCGGGCGGTGGAGCGCCTGGAGGACCACCCGATCCGGCGGATGGTGGAGGCGGGGGTGCTGGTGACCATCAACAGCGACGATCCGCCGATGTTCGGCACGGACCTGAACAACGAGTACGCGGTGGCCGCGCGCCTGCTGGACCTGGACGAGCGGGGTCTGGCGGCGCTCGCGAAGAACGCGGTGGAGGCGTCGTTCCTGGACGAGGCGGGCAAGCAGCGGCTGGCCGGGGAGATCGACACGTACACGGAGCGGTGGCTGTCGGCGTAGTCGTCAGCAGAATGGGGGCATGGCCTCCCTGACGCCCGTGCCCCCGCCGCCCCCGTCCGCCTCCGTCACCGTGGTGGCCCACCGCGGCGACCCGTACCGCGTCCGCGAGAACACCGTCCCGTCGATCCTGTCCGCGATCCGGCGGGGCGCGGACGCGGTGGAGGTGGACGTGCGGCTGACGAAGGACGGCGTGCCGGTGCTGCTCCACGACGACACCCTGAAGCGGTTGTGGGGCCATGACCGGCCGCTGGCGGCGCTGACCGTGACCGAGCTGAAGGAGCTGACGGGCGGCGGGGTGCCGACGCTGCGCGAGGCGCTGACCGCGGCCGGGGAGCACCGGCTGATGCTGGACCTGCCGGGCGGGGACGAGGGCTCGGTGCGCACGGTCGTCGGCACGGTCCGGGAGTGCGGGGCGGCACAGCGCGTCTTCTACTGCGCGGGGGGCGTGGCGATGCTCCAGGTGCGGGCGGCGGATCCGGACGCGGAGATCGCGCTGACCTGGAACACGCTGGCCCCGCCGCGCCCGGTGCTGCTGGACGCGGTGCGCCCGCGCTGGCTGAACTACCGTTTCGGGCTCGCGAGTCGCGAGCTGGTGGAGCGGGTGCACCGGGACGGTCTGCTGGTGTCCGTGTGGACGCCGGACACCCGGCGGTCGATGCGTAAGCTGATCGGGAACGGGGTCGATTCGATCACGACCAATCGGGTCGACGCCTTGGCCGCCGTCCTTCGAAAGGCCCGTCGATGACCGACCTCGACCCCCCTCACGACCTCGACGCCTCCGGCACCCTCCACGACCGCATCCGCACCGACATCGCCCACAACGCCCGGGTGTGGAACTACTGGCTGGGCGGCAAGGACAACTACCCGGTGGACCGGGAGGTCGGCGACCGGGTGACGGCGTTCCATCCGAGCATCGGGGCGGTGGCGCGCGCGGACCGGGCGTTCCTGGGGCGTGCGGTGACGCATCTGGCGGGCGAGGCGGGGGTGCGGCAGTTCCTGGACATCGGTACGGGGCTGCCGACGGCCGACAACACCCATGAGGTGGCGCAGCGGGTGGCGCCGGACGCGCGGATCGTGTACGTCGACAACGACCCGATCGTCCTGACGCACGCGCGCGCCCTGCTGACGGGGACGGCCGAGGGCACCACGGAGTACGTGGACGCGGACGCGCACGACCCGCGGCGGATCCTCGCGGCGGCGGCGCGGACGCTGGACTTCTCGCGGCCGGTGGCGGTGCTGATGCTGGGCATCCTGAATTTCGTCCTGGACACGGACGAGGCCCGTTCGATCGTCCGCACCCTGATGGACGCGGTGCCGTCCGGCAGTCATCTCGTCCTCACCCACCCGACGTACGACGCGGATCTGGGCGGCGAGGCGAACGTGGCCGCGATGGAGTTCTGGAACGCCCACGCCACCCCGCCGATCACCGCGCGCGGCCGGGCCGAGTTCGCCTCCTTCCTGGAGGGGCTCGACCTCCTGGAGCCGGGCATCGTGTCGTGTGCGCGCTGGCGTGCGCCGGAGGCGGCCGAGGTCGCGCAGTTCGGTGCGGTGGGCCGCAAGCCGTAATGGGAGCGGGGCGGATACGCGGGGTCGGGGAGCTCAGGGCCCGGGGAACGGCGTGGGGCGCGGCCAATCCGTGGGTGGTGGACATCGGGATCGCGCTGCTGGTGCAGGCGGCGATGACGATGCCGTTCGTGGTGCCGCGCGCGCCGGATCTGCCGCCGGCGACCTGGCAGGCGTACGGGCTCACCACCCTCACCGTCGTGCCGCTGGTGTGGCGGCGCCGGGCGCCGCTTGCCGTGCTGTGCGCGATCGTCGCGACGAGCGGCCTGTACCGGCTGGCGGGCGAGGGGCCCGGGCAGCCGCTGCCGTACACGGGCCTGGTCGGTCTCTACACGATCGCGGTGCTCTCGCCCGCCCGGAAGCGGCTGGCGGCGGGGCTCCTTGTCGCCGCGGCGGTGCCGGTGTCCGTGTGGCTCAACAGCCGGTCGATGCGCGAACTGACCTTCTCGCTCTTCGTGTTCGGGGCCGCGTACGTCTTCGGGCGGCTGACGGACGCCCGGCAGCGGGCGCACCGGGTGGAGGCGGAGCAGGCGGCGGCCCGTGAACGGGCCAGGATCGCGCGGGAGATGCACGACATCCTGTCGCACGCGGTGAGCCTGATGATCGTGCAGGCGGAGGCGGGCCCGGTGGCGGTGCGGTCGGCGCCGGAGCGGGCGGAGGCCGCCTTCGACGCGATCTCGGAGACCGGCCGGGACGCGATGGTCCAGCTGCGGCGGATGCTCGGCGTGCTCCGGGAGGACGAGCTCGCGCCGGAGGCGCCCAGGGGGCCGCAGCCCGGTGTGGGCGAGCTGCCGGAGCTGGTGCGGCGGGTCCGGGCCGGGGGCCTGGACGTGCGGTACGGCACGGCCGGCACCGTGCGCCCGCTGCCGGCGGCGACGGGGGCGGCCGTCTTCCGGATCGCCCAGGAGGGGCTGACGAACGTGGTCAGGCACGCGCGGGCGTCCTCGGCGTCCGTGCTGCTCGTGTACGGGGAGGACGAGGTGGAGGTCCGGGTGACGGACGACGGGCAGGGCCCGCGGCCGGGCCGGTCCGGCGGCCACGGCCTGGTGGGGGTGCGGGAGCGGGCGGCGGCCCACGGCGGCTCGGCCCGGTCGGGTCCGGGCCCCGACGGCACGGGCTTCGAGCTGCGCGCGGTGCTCCCGCTGACGCCCGCGCGCGCGGCACGGGAGGTGGGGACGGCATGACGATCCGTGTGGTGGTGGCGGACGACCAGGAACTGGTGCGCAGTGGGTTCGCGCTGATCCTGGACGTCCAGGAGGACATCGAGGTGGTCGCCGAGGCGGGGGACGGAGCCTCGGCCGTCGACGCGGTGCGCCGGCACTCCCCCGATGTGGCGCTGCTCGACATCCGGATGCCGGTGATGGACGGCATCGAGGCGTGCCGGGCGATCAGCGCCGGGTCGGCGTGCCGGACGGTGATGCTGACGACCTTCGACACCGACGAGTACGTGTACGAGGCGCTGCACGCGGGCGCCAGCGGCTTCCTGCTCAAGGACGTGCGGCGGGACGATCTGGTGCACGCGGTGCGGGTGGTGGCGGCGGGCGAGGCGCTGCTCGCCCCGTCGGTGGCGCGGCGGCTGGTGGAGCAGTACACGGCGGGCGGTCCGCGGCGGCGTGATCCGCGCCTGGAGGCCCTGACGGCGCGGGAGCGGGAGACGCTGCTGCTGCTCGCGCGGGGCCTGTCGAACGCGGAGATCGCGGCGGAGCTGGTGGTGAGCGACCACACGGTGAAGACGCACGTGGGGAACGTGCTGGCGAAGCTGGGGCTCCGCGACCGGATCCAGGCGGTGATCTGCGCGTACGAGACGGGTCTGGTCACGGCGGGCGCTCCCCCGGCCGGGGGAGGCCGGGGCGCGGGTGCCTCCCCCGTGTGGGCGAGGAACTGACCGGGCGGGGACCGCCGGTGCGGGCGATCCGCGGATCGCCGCGGGTCGACAGGATGAGGCCGTCGAGAACAACGGCTCACATCACTGGAGTTGACCATGAGGAAGTCCACCCGCGCTCTGCTGGCCACGGCCCTGGTTCTGGGTGTCGCGGGCGGCCCGGCGCTCGCCCCGGCGTTCGCCGCCGGCCCCGCGGCCGTGGCGGTGGCGACGGCCCCGGCGCCTGACCTGAGCGCGGTGATCGCGGGCCTGCCGAGCGCGGACGCGACGGCGGCCCTGGTGCGGATCGGCGGCACGGAGGGTGCCTGGCAGGGCAGTTCGGGCGTGCGGGACCTGGAGTCGATGCGGCCGGCGGATCCGGCCGGGCGCTTCCGGGCGGGTTCGGTGACGAAGGTGTTCACGGCGGCGACGGTGCTGCGGCTCGCCGCCGAGGGGCGGATCGACCTGGACCGCTCGGCCCGCTCGTACCTGCCGGAGCTGATCCCGGGCCGCTACGCGAGGGTGACGGTCCGCCAGCTCCTCAACCACACGCACGGCATCCCGGGCGCGGACTTCCCGGGCACCACGGTGGAGGAGAAGTACGCGCACCGCTTCGACGTGCACGCGCCCGAGGACATCGTGCGCTCGGCGACGTCGAAGCCGCGCGAGTTCAAGCCCGGGACGCTGCAGCACTACACGAACATCGGCTACACGATCGCCGGTCTGATCGTGGAGCGGGTCACCGGCGACACGTTCGAGCACCAGGTGGAGCGGCGGATCCTGCGTCCGCTCGGGCTGCGGGACACCTTCTTCCCGGGGACGGACCCGCGGATCGCGGGCCCGTACAACCACGGCTACCAGAGGATGCGGCTCGACGACGGGACGACCGGGCTGCGGGACGTGTCGGTGTGGGGCGCGACGGACGGCTGGGCGGCCGGGGACCTGATCTCCACCACCGCCGACCTGGAGCGGTTCACGCGGGCCCTGTTCGCGGGGGCGGTGGTGCGCGGGCCGCTCCTGGAGGAGATGTTCACGCTGCCGAGGGCGGCGGACTTCAAGAGCGGTGACCCGGCCGCGTACTCGGTCGGCCTGTCGATGAAGAGGCTGGGCGGGCGCGAGGTGTGGGGGAAGACGGGTGGCCGCTGGGGTTACAACACGGCCATCGCGTCGACCCGGCACGGGGAGCGGACCCTCGTCTACAGCGTCAACGCGACGGACGCGAAGGGCCAGGACATGAACGCGGTGGCGCTCGGGATCATGCTGGCGACGTACGGCCTTCCGTCGGACTGACCGCCGGGGCCGCCGGGGCCGCCGCCGTCGCCTGCGGGCCGGTCGCCGCCTCCAGGCGCCGGATCAGCCGGTGGACGGCGAGCAGCGGCAGGATCCCGATGACGCCGAACGACATGTCGATCACGGACCACCAGAAGGGGATGCCGCGGATCGGCCCGCAGATCAGGGCGAGCGGGATGATCCCGGCGCAGGCGATCATCCCGAACTGGACGACCCAGATGTTGCGCACGGGGTCGCGGTAGGGCCCGTAGAAGGCGACGGCGATCACGAGGTGGGCGAAGGCCAGCCAGTCCGTGCCGTACAGGAGGAAGGGGTAGCGGGCGTCGGCGGCGTCGAGACCGTCCCGCACCCGCCCGATCCACTCCAGGAGCCCGGGGAAGAGGTCGGCGAGCGGGGCGGCCCAGGACGTCAGGGCGCTCTCGGCCCAGCGGAGTTCGGTGACGAGCGGGAACGCGGTGGCGCCGCTGAGCACCAGGCAGACGATGAAGACGACCAGCCAGACGCGGATGCGCTTGAGGAGGGCCCTGGGCCCGTTCGTGTCGCTCATGAGGGCACCCTACGCCCCTCATGAACGTGTTCAAAAACGGGGTGTCCGTCGGGGCGAGGCTCAAGGACCGCGGTACGGTGCCGGGATGGATGACCGATCCTCCCGTACGACCCCGCCGCGGCCGCTCGACGTGACGGCCCGCTTCCCCGAGGTGGCCCGCTACCGCCGGGAGGCGGTCCGGCTGCATCCGCGGGCCGGGAGTCCCGGGGTGCGGGAGAGCTCGATGGGCGGGCCGCTGCTGTGGCCGGCGGCCGAGCCGTGGCCGGCCTGCGCGGACGACCACCCCCGCACGGCCTTCGCCCCGCCGCCCGGCGCCGCCGGGCCCCTGCCGCTCGTGCCGGTGCTCCAGCTGTTCGCGCGGGACGTCCCCGAGCTGCCCTTCCCCGCCGGCACGGACGTACTCCAGCTGCTGTGGTGCCCCTTCGACCACGAGCCGCGCTACGCGCCGCGTCCGGAGCCGTACTGGCGCGCGGCCGCCGAGGTCACCGAGGTCCTCCCCGACCCGCCGCGCCCCGCCGGCGCCCGGAAGGACTATGTGCCGGAGCCGTGCGTGCTGCACCCGGAGCGGGTGGTCGAGTATCCCTCGTGGGATCTGCCGGAGGAGGTGTACGAGGCGCTTGAGGAGCGTTTCGACGAGGTCGAGGAGGAGACCGGCTGGTCGTACTGGTCGCATCTGTCGGTGGCGCCCGGCGTGAAGGCGGGCGGCTTCCCCACCTGGACGCAGGATCCCTACTGGCCGGCGTGCGCGGGCTGCGGGCAGCAAATGGAGCATCTGCTGACGGTCGCCAGCCGGGAGTTCGACGGCGAGTCGTGGCGCTCGTGGGTGCCGCGGGAGGACGTGCCCGAGGCCGGGACGGTCCTGGACCTTCCGTACGAGGAGCGCCGCCGGGTCCAGGGCGCGCACGGGCTGATGCTCGGCGACATGGGCGGGGTGTACGTCTTCGAGTGCCGGTCCTGTCCGGACCGGCCCTTCGCGTACCACCACGACTGCTCGTGAGAACGGCCGTGCGGGCGGGGGAAGTACCCCCGCCCGCACGGCCGTGGTGGTGCTGCCGGGGCGTCAGCCCAGGGACGTCATCACGTGCTTGATGCGCGTGTAGTCCTCGAAGCCGTACGCCGACAGGTCCTTGCCGTAGCCGGACTTCTTGTAGCCGCCGTGGGGCATCTCGGCGACCAGCGGGATGTGGGTGTTGATCCACACACAGCCGAAGTCCAGGGACTTGGACATGCGCATCGCGCGGGCGTGGTCCTTCGTCCAGACGGAGGAGGCCAGGGCGTACTCGACGCCGTTGGCGAACTCCAGGGCCTGGGCCTCGTCGGTGAAGGACTGGACCGTGATGACCGGGCCGAAGACCTCGTTCTGGATGATCTCGTCGTCCTGCTTGAGGCCGGAGACGACGGTCGGGGCGTAGAAGTAGCCCTTGTCGCCGACCCGGTGGCCGCCGGCCTCGACCTTGGCGTGGGCCGGGAGGCGGTCGATGAAGCCGGCGACCTGCTTCAGCTGGTTGGCGTTGTTCAGCGGGCCGTAGAGCACGTCCTCGTCGTCCGGCTGACCGGTCTTGGTGTCGGCAGCGGCCTTCGCCAGGGCGGAGACGAACTCGTCGTGGATGGACTCGTGCACCAGGACGCGGGTGGCGGCGGTGCAGTCCTGGCCGGCGTTGAAGAAGCCCGCCACCGAGATGTCCTCGACGGCCTTGGCGATGTCGGTGTCCTCGAAGACGACGACCGGGGCCTTGCCGCCCAGCTCCAGGTGGACGCGCTTGACGTCCTTGGACGCCGACTCGGCGACCTGCATGCCGGCCCGGACCGAGCCGGTGATGGAGGCCATCGCCGGGGTCGGGTGCTCGACCATGGCGCGGCCGGTCTCGCGGTCGCCGCAGATGACGTTGAAGACGCCCTTGGGGACGATCGAGCCGATGATCTCGGCCATCAGGACGGTCGACGCGGGGGTCGTGTCGGACGGCTTGAGGACGACGGTGTTGCCCGCGGCGAGGGCCGGGGCGAACTTCCACACGGCCATCATCATCGGGTAGTTCCACGGCGCGACCTGCGCGCAGACACCCACCGGCTCGCGGCGGATGATCGAGGTCATGCCCTCCATGTACTCGCCGGCGGACTTGCCCTCGAGCATCCGGGCGGCCCCCGCGAAGAAGCGGATCTGGTCCACCATCGGCGGGATCTCCTCGCTCGCGGTGAGGGCGATCGGCTTGCCGGTGTTCTCCACCTCCGCGGCGATCAGGTCCGCGGCGCGCTCCTCGAAGGCGTCCGCGATCTTCAGGAGGACCTTCTGCCGCTCCGCGGGCGTGGTGTCACGCCAGGCGGGGAAGGCGGCCGCGGCGGCCTCCATGGCGGCGTCGACGTCGGCCTGCCCGGACAGCGGGGAGGTGGCGTACACCTCACCGGTGGCCGGGTTGATCACGTCGATCGTGCGGCCGTCGGCCGCGTCCCGGAACTCCCCGTTGATGTAGTTGCGCAGCCGGCGCAGCTCGGTGGTCACTTGCCACCCCTCCTGTCACGTTCTGTCTCCGCACCTCGTCGTGCGGTGTCCCGATGGGCGAGACACCCCAGGGTAATCGGTCCACCGACGCTTTCAACAGCCCCGACCCCCCTCAACTTCGGATTCAGCATGATCGAGACCCCTGGACAACGAATTTCATCACTCTGGGGTTGCGAGACTGACGAGGTTCGGTGCACAGTGAAGACGTGGCCAGTCAAAGCACCCACTCCAGAACCGGAACCGGTTCGTCCCCGACGATCGATGCCGTCTCCCTGGCGATCATCGAACAGCTCCAGGAGGACGGCCGCCGTCCCTACGCCGCCATCGGCAAGGCCGTCGGGCTGTCCGAGGCAGCCGTACGGCAGCGCGTCCAGAAGCTGCTCGACCAGGGCGTCATGCAGATCGTCGCCGTCACCGACCCGCTCACCGTGGGCTTCCGGCGGCAGGCGATGGTCGGCATCAACGTCGAGGGTGACCTGGATCCGGTCGCGGACGCCCTGACGGCCATGGCCGAATGCGAGTACGTGGTGATGACCGCGGGCTCCTTCGACCTGATGGTGGAGATCGTCTGCGAGGACGACGACCACCTCCTGGATGTGATCAACAAGCGCATCCGCACCCTCCCCGGGGTGCGCTCCACCGAGAGCTTCGTCTACCTGAAGCTCAAGAAGCAGACCTATATGTGGGGAACCCGATAGCCGTGAGCACCTCCCGCAGCGACCTCTCCAAGTCCGCCTACGACCACCTGTGGATGCACTTCACCCGCATGTCGTCGTACGAGAACAACCCCGTCCCCACCATCGTCCGCGGTGAGGGCACCTACATCTACGACGACAAGGGCAGGAAGTACCTCGACGGCCTCGCCGGCCTGTTCGTGGTCCAGGCCGGACACGGCCGCACCGAGCTCGCCGAGACCGCCGCCCGCCAGGCCAAGGAGCTCGCCTTCTTCCCGGTGTGGTCCTACGCCCACCCCAAGGCCGTCGAGCTGGCCGAGCGCCTCGCCAACGAGGCCCCCGGCGACCTCAACAAGGTGTTCTTCACCACCGGCGGCGGCGAGGCCGTCGAGACCGCCTGGAAGCTCGCCAAGCAGTACTTCAAGCTGGTCGGCAAGCCCACCAAGTACAAGGTCATCTCGCGCGCGGTCGCCTACCACGGCACCCCGCAGGGCGCCCTGTCCATCACCGGCCTGCCTGGCCTCAAGGCCCCCTTCGAGCCGCTGGTCCCCGGCGCGCACAAGGTGCCGAACACCAACATCTACCGCGCGCCGCTCTTCGGCGACGACCCCGAGGCCTTCGGCCGCTGGGCCGCCGACCAGATCGAGCAGCAGATCCTCTTCGAGGGCCCCGACACCGTCGCCGCCGTCTTCCTGGAGCCGGTGCAGAACGCCGGCGGCTGCTTCCCGCCGCCGCCCGGGTACTTCAAGCGGGTCCGCGAGATCTGCGACCAGTACGACGTGCTGCTCGTCTCCGACGAGGTCATCTGCGCCTTCGGCCGCCTCGGCACCACCTTCGCCTGCGACAAGTTCGGCTACGTGCCGGACATGATCACCTGCGCGAAGGGCATGACCTCGGGCTACTCCCCGATCGGCGCCTGCATCATCTCCGACCGCCTCGCCGAGCCGTTCTACAAGGGTGACAACACCTTCCTGCACGGCTACACCTTCGGCGGCCACCCGGTCTCCGCCGCCGTCGGCCTCGCCAACCTCGACATCTTCGAGAAGGAGAAGCTGAACCAGCACGTCCTCGACAACGAGGGCAACTTCCTCTCCACGCTGCAGAAGCTGCACGACCTGCCGATCGTCGGCGACGTCCGCGGCAACGGCTTCTTCTACGGCATCGAGCTCGTCAAGGACAAGGCCACCAAGGAGTCCTTCAACGACGAGGAGACCGAGCGCGTCCTGTACGGCTTCCTCTCCAAGGCGCTGTTCGACAACGGCCTGTACTGCCGTGCCGACGACCGTGGGGACCCGGTCATCCAGCTGGCTCCGCCGCTGATCTCGGACCAGTCCACCTTCGACGAGATCGAGTCGATCCTCCGCGCCACCCTCACCGAGGCGTGGACGAAGCTCTGATCCTCCCGAAGCATCACGCCGCCCTCACGGCGTGACCCCGGCCCGGGCATGCCGCCATCCGAGTGGATGGCGGCGGCCCGGGCCGCGTGCTGTCCGTACAAACCGATGTGAATCCTTAACGTGCCGGAAAAGCCCAGTGACCGACCGGCCCGCCCGTTCGTTCCCCCATCCGGGGGAACGAACACGGACCGGCTTCCACATCGAGGTGTACGCGATGGCCCCACCGGACAACGACGTGCTCTGGGCGCGTTCCCTGCGCTGCGCCCTGGCCGGCTCCGACGTGCTGAGCGGCGTCTCCGTCGGCGTGCGCGAGGGCGAGATCCTCGCCCTCGTCGGCCCGCGCGGCAGCGGCAAGACCACCCTCATGCGATGCCTGTCCGGCCAGCTCGTCCCCGAACAGGGCGAGATCTGGTTCAACAGCACCCCCGTCCACACCATGAACCACAGCCGGCGCGAACGGCTCCGCCGCGACCGCTTCGCCTGGATCGACCCCGAGCCGGGACTCGTCCCCGAGCTCACCGGCTGGGAGAACGCCGCCCTCCCCCTCCTGCTGCGCGGGGTGTCCCACCGGGCCGCCAGGACCGCCGCCGTCGAATGGCTCGAACGCCTCGACGTCGGCGCCGCCGCCCGCAAGCGCCCCGCCACGCTCCCGCACTCCCAGCGGCAGCGGATCGCCATCGCCCGCGCCCTCGTCACCACCCCGTCGGTGCTCTTCGCCGACGAGCCGACCGCCACCCTCCACCGCGCCGACGGCGCACAGGTCCTGCGCACCCTCGCCGCGGCGGCCCGCTCCCACGGCATCACCGTGCTGCTCGCGACCCACGACCCGGAGGTCGCCGCCGTCGCCGACCGCACGGTCGCGCTCCTCGACGGACGCCGCGTCGGCTCCGTACCACCGGCCACCGGGGCGGAGGGCGTCACGGCGTGCTCGCTCTCCGTCTAGTCCGCGGGACCCACCCCGTCGTCCAGCTCCGCAGGCTCGCCGTCGCCACGGCCGCCGCCGGGGTGGGCTTCCTGCTGCTGTGCGCCCTCGGCTACGCGGTCGGCCACCCCGGCTCCCCCACCGCCGTGCTGCGCCTGCTGTGGTGCGTGCTCCCGCTCGCCGCCACCGTGCAGTTCGCGGTCGCCGTCGCCCGCACCGACCCGAGCACCCGGCCCCGCCCCGGCCTGTCCGCCATCGGCCTCGGCCCCGCCCGGCTCACCGCCATCGCGGCGACCTCCACGGCCGTCTCCTGCACCCTCGGCTCCGCCGTCGCCCTCCTGTTCTACCTGCACCTGCGCGGCGACCTCACCGGCCTCTCCTTCGACGGCGCCGCGGCCGAGCTGCTCGCCGCCGACCAGCCCGTCCCGCTCGCGGCGGCCCTCACCCTCCTCGCCGTCGTCCCCGTCACCGCGTCGGCGGCGGCCGCCCTGGCCCTGCGTCCCCGGAGCAAGCCGGCCCCCTCGGAGACGTCACCGGCCTCCGGCCTGCCGTGGGGCATCGCCCTGCTCGCCGTCGGCCTCGCCGTCGAGACGTACGCGGCCCGCGGCGACGGCGGAGGCGTCCTCACCGGCTGGATCCTCACGGCCGTGGGCCTCGCGATGATGGGCCCCGGCCTCACCTACGGCTGCGGCCGCCTCCTCCAGACGGCCCGGCCCGGCGCGGTCCGGCTGCTCGCCGGCCGGGTCCTGATGAACGACTCCCGCCGCATCGGCCGCCCGCTCGGCGTGGTTTGCGCGGTCGGCTCGGGCGCGATCGCCGGCTACGTGCTCCACGGGGGCGCCGTCGACGCGCTCGCCTGGCTGGGCGTGGCCCTGGTGGCCGGCTGCACCACGGCGACGCTGCTGACCGCGGCCCTCGAGTCGCGCCAGACCCGCGCCCACACCACGGAGGCGCTCCGCCGCCTGGGCGCGCCCCCCACGGTGCTGCGCACCACGGCCCTGCTCCGCGCGGCCGTCCTGATCGCCCTGTTCCTTCCCCTCACCTGGGCGGTCGGCGCACTGGCGGCGGTGCCGCTGCGCGGCTGAGCGGCCCGCCGGACGGGAGCGGGGCCGGGGCGCGCAGGACCGTGGGGGGCGCGCCCTGCGGCGCGCGGGCGCCGTGCCGGGGACAGCCCCCCGGCATGGCCCCGCGCCTATCGTGGCCGCATGACGCACGAGCGTGAGATCCACTCACCGGCCGAGTTCGACGCGGTGCTCGCCGCGCACGGTTCCCTCGACGGCTACCGGATCCAGTCCGTCGATCTCACCGACCGGACCTTCGCCCTGCTCACCGCCCCCACCGCCGGCGCCGTGTTCCTGGGCTGCGCGCTGCAGCCGGAGGCCGCGGCGAAGGTGCGGGCGGACGGCGCGCTGGTGTTCCCGCCGGTGCCGGACCTTCCCTTCGCCCCGTACCGGGCCCGGCTCTACTCCCCCGAAGAGCTGTACGAGGGGATCGCCGGGCGCCCGTACGAGGAGACGCCCGACGCGCTCGCCTACGGCTGGTTCCAGCGGACGAAGGCGGACGGTGACGTCTTCTCGTCGATGCTCCGGGCGATCCACGACGACGCCGTCTCCGACGCCCTGGACGAGCACTTGGCCGGGGCGCGGGTGGTGGGGGTGATGGGTGGGCACCGGATGGGCCGGGGCACCGACGCGTACGCGGGGGCCGCCAGGCTCGGCCGGTCGCTGACCCGGGCGGGCCTGACGGTGGCGACGGGCGGCGGTCCGGGCGCGATGGAGGCGGCGAACCTGGGCGCGTACACGGCCCCGTTCGACGTCGGGGTCCTCGACGAGGCCCTGGAACTGCTCGCGAAGGCGCCGTCCTTCCTGCCGTCGGTGACGGACTGGGCGCGCGCCGCGTTCGGGGTGCGGGCGCGGTGGCCGCGCGGCGGCGACTCGGTCGGCATCCCGACCTGGTTCTACGGTCACGAGCCGCCCAACGCGTTCGCCGGGCACATCGCGAAGTACTTCGCCAACGCGACCCGCGAGGACGGTCTGCTGGCCCGCTCCACGGCCGGTGTGGTCTTCCTGCCGGGCGCGGCCGGCACCGTGCAGGAGGTCTTCGACAACGCGACCCCGAACTACTACGGGTCCCGGGGCGCCCCGACCCCGATGGTGCTGGTGGACCGGGACCACTGGACGGAGCGGCTGCCGGTCTGGCCGCTGCTGTGCGCGCTGGCGGAGAAGCGTCCGATGGCGGCGCGGATCGCGCTGGTGGACTCGGTCGAGGAGGTCCCCGAGGCGCTGGCCCGCCTCGCGCCGTAGTCGGTGGCGTCCATCAGGCCCTCGGCGTACGGCCAGCCGTCCACGCGGCCGCCGCCCATGCCGGACCGCCCGGCGGCTTCGAGGAGCCGCCGGGCGGTCCCCGGCTCGTAGAGGTTCAACCACCGCTGCCCGGGCATGCGGAGCACGGTGCCCGACTCGAAGGAGCAGTTCGAGATGATCCTGCCCTCCCCCGGCGCGAACACCAGGGAGAGCCGCCGCCGGCCCGCCCCGGGGCCCTCGTCGCGGAAGAACGTCAGCGTCAGCCGGCAGTCCTCGTAACGGGGCCGGATCCGCTGCCGCACGGACCAGTGCCACGTGGTCCCGTCCACGACGAGCCGCCGCAGGCGTCGATCGTTCTTCACCGGCCCACCGTAGGCCCGGGCCCCACTACGGGCACAGCCCTTTTCCGACTCGGCTCCGCCGGAAAACCGCGCGCGCCGGCGAGACCGGCCGGGGGAGAATCCCGGGCGATGGACGTCTTCGTGTGCGCGGGCTGCGGCGCGGTGCTGACGGTGCCCCTGGCCCGGGTGCCGCTCCCTCCGGAGGCGCATCTCTCCTACGGGCACGAGCCGTTCCCCGCGCTGATGGAGCCGGGCACGTACGCGGTCGACCCGGCCCCGTCGGGCCCGCCGTACCGGGACGTGCGGGACATCGGGGAGGAGGCGGCCGCCGCGCAGGGGGTGTTCGCGCCGTGGCCGGTCTCCTTCGGGGCCCGGGGCCGGATCGTGACCGCTCCCGGTGACGTGCGCGGCACGGTGCTCGTGCCCGAGAAGTGCGTCAACCACTGCCTGGGGATCGCCGCGGGGGCCGAGCCGAACCTGGAGTGCGAGGGGTGCGGGCTGCCGGTGGCGTCCCGGGAGGACGACTGCGGGCTCTGGCAGACGGTGTGGCTCGAACCGGGCGCGGTGCGCCGGGTGCCGACCGGCACCCCGGCTCCGCCCCGCACGTTCACGCCCGTCCCGCCCGTCGACCCTCCCGGTTCCTGGAGCCCCCGCTGGGAGGCGGCCATGGGGGCGGCACTCGCCCGCCTGGTGGTCGCCTCCGGCGGGGCCCGTGTCGGGCTGCCGGCGGGCGTCCTGACGGACGTGCTCGGACGGGCACTGGACGCGCTGCTCCCGCCGGGCCCGGTCGTGCGGACGGCGGGTCCGGCCGGTCCGGGGGTGCCCGGCGACGGCCTCGACATCGCGCTCGTACCGCACGATCCGCGGACGGGCAGGCCGTGGCGCCCCAAGGGCGGCGCGTCCGCGGTGCCGCTGCCGGACGGTGTGTGGGCCCATCTGGCGCTGCCGCCGGAGACCTCGCCCCTGCCGGCGTCGGGCACCCTGCCGGAGGGAGTCCTGCGCGACGACTACCCGCTGCCGGACCACCCGTGGAGGACGCTGCGGCCGGACCGCCGGGCCTTCCGCGGAACCCTGGCCCGGATGCCGCGGGTCCGGGAACCCTGGCTGCGCGCGCTGTACGACCGCCCCTTCTGACGGCGTCCGCGGTCCGGGCGGTCAGGGGCTGCCCAGCACCACCACGTCCTCCGCCCGGAAGTCCACGTCCACGCGCGCGCCCACCTCCGGCGCGTCGCGCAGGGCGAACTCGGCCTCCAACGCGGGGCCTTCGGCCGGGTGGAGGGTGACGGCCACGTGGGTGCCGCGGAAGGTGCGGGTCTCGACGCGGCAGGGCAGGCCGTCGCCGGCGGGGGCGAGGTGGACGCCGGCGGGGCGGACGAGGAGTCGGCGCTCGCCCTGGGGTGAGCCGTCGGGGACGGGGACCTTGCCCCAGGGGGTGTCGGCGGCGGTGCCGGTGACGGTGGCCGGGACCACGTTGTCGAAGCCGAGGAAGCGGGCGACGAACTCGGAGACGGGCCGCCGCCACACGTCGAGGGGCGCGCCGGACTGGGCGATCCGCCCCTCGTTCATCACGACGACCCGGTCGGCGAGGGCGAACGCCTCGCCCTGGTCGTGGGTGACGGCGAGCACCGTCGTGCCGAGCCGCCCGAACAGCTGCCGCAGCTCCAGCACGAGCCGTTCCCGCAGGCCGCGGTCGAGCTGCCCGAGCGGCTCGTCGAGCATGAGCAGCCGCGGCCGGGGGGCGAGCGCCCGCGCGAGTGCGACCCGCTGCTGTTCGCCGCCGGACAGCGCGGCGACGGCCCTCCGCCCGGCGCCGGGAAGTCCGACGAGGTCGAGGAGTTCCCCGACGCGCGCGTCCCGCTCGGCCCGGGGGACGCGCCGCATGCGCAGCCCGAAGGCGACGTTGCCGGCGACGTCCCGCTGCGGGAAGAGCTGGTGGTCCTGGAACATGAGGCCGACCCCGCGCCGGTGCACGGGCACCCCGGTCTGGTCGGCGCCGTCGAGGAACACCCGCCCGGCGTCCAGCGGCTGGAGTCCGGCGACGGCCCGCAGCAGCGTCGACTTGCCGCTGCCGCTGGGCCCGAGCACGCACACGATCTCGTGGTCGGCGACCTCCAGGTCCACCGCGTCGAGCACGGCGCGGTCCCCGAACCGTACGGTCGCCCCTCTCAGCGTCAGCATCAGAACTCCCCCGAGGTCCGGTCGGTACGGAGCCGTTCGAGGAGCAGCAGGGACACCGCGCACACCACCATGAGGATCGTCGAGAGGGCCATGGCCTGGCCGTAGTTGAGCTCGCCGGGCCGGTTGAGGAGCCGGGCCACGGCCACCGGCAGGGTCGGGTTGTCGGGGCGGGCGATGAACACGGTCGCGCCGAACTCGCCGAGCGACACGGCGAAGGCGAAACCGGCGGCGATGAGCAGCGCCCGCCGCACCAGCGGCAGGTCGACCTCGCGCCAGGCCCGCCAGGGGGAGGCGCCGAGGACGGCCGCGGCCTCCCGCAGCCGTTCGTCGACGGCCCGCAGCACGGGCAGCATGGTCCGTACGACGAAGGGGACGCCGACCAGGGCCTGCGCGAGGGGGACGAGGATCCAGCTGGCCCGCAGGTCGAGCGGCGGCTCGTCGAGGGTGATGAGGAAACCGAAGCCGACGGTGACGGCGGAGACGCCGAGCGGCAGCATCAGCAGGGCGTCGAAGCCGCGCACGAGCCGCCCCGCGCGCCGGGTGAGGGCCGCCGCGGCGAGCCCGCCGACGAGGACGGCGATGCCGGTCGCGGCGAGCGCGTACTGGAGCGAGTTGACGATGGTGTCGGTCAGCGGCACGAGGAAGGTGCCGGTGCCGTCGACGTGCCGCAGCGCCCGGAAGTAGTCGAGGCCGTAGCCGGACGGTGTGGCGAGGGACCGTTCGACGAGGACGCCGAGCGGCGCGACGATCAGCAGCGCGACGGACAGCAGCACGGCGCCCAGCAGCGCCCACTGTCCCGCGCCGCGCGGCCGGCGGGCGGCCCGCTCCGGCGGGACGAGCCGCAGCGCCGTCTCCCGGCGCCGTACCGTCCGCGCGTGCACGGCGAGGACGGTGCCGACGGCGGCGAACTGCACCAGGGTGAGCACGGCGGCCGTGGACAGCTGGAGCCGGTCGGCGGTCTGCCGGTAGATCTCCGTCTCCAGGGTGGAGTACGCGGGGCCGCCGAGGATCTGCACGATGCCGAAGGAGCTCGCGGTGAACAGGAACACCATGAGCGCGGCGGCGGCGACGGCCGGCCCGAGCGCGGGCAGCGTCACGGTCCGCCAGGCCGTCCAGCGGGAGGCGCCGAGGACGCGCGCGGCCTCCTCCTGGCGCGGGTCGAGCTGCGCCCACAGGCCGCCGACGGTGCGGACGACGACCGCGTAGTTGAAGAAGACATGGGCGAGGAGGATGGCCCACACGCCGGTGTCGAGCCGTACGCCCCACAGCTCGTCGAGCAGCCCGCGCCGCCCGACGAGCGCGAGGAACGCGGTGCCGACCATGACGGTGGGCAGGACGAACGGCACGGTCACGACGGCCCGCAGGATCCGCTTGCCGGGGAAGTCGAAGCGGGCCAGGACATACGCGCCGGGGAGGGCGACGAGCAGGGTCAGCGCGGTGGAGGCGAGGGCCTGCCACAGCGTGAACCACAGCACGTCGAGGATGTCCGGCCTGCTCAGCGTCTCGCCGAACCGGCCGAGCTCCCACCGACCCTCCGGCCTGAGCCCGCGCTCGACGATCGAGACGACGGGCCAGGCGAAGAAGACCGCGAAGAAGGCGACGGGCAGCAGCATCAGCCCCAGCCGCGCCGCGCCTCCCCCGCGGCCGCCGGCAAGGCGGCCCCGGCGGACTACTTCAGGACGAGCGAGGTCCACTGCTGAATCCACTGCTCGCGCTTCTCGGCGATCTTCTCCGGCGCCATCGTCTCCGGCTTGTCGATCACCACACCGTGCTTCGTGAACAGCTCCGGCAGCGTCGCGTCGTTCGTCACCGGGTTGACGAACATCTGCAGCGGCATGTCGTCCTGGAACTTCTTGGAGATCAGGAAGTCGATCAGCGCCTTGCCGCCCTCGGGGTTCTTCGCCCCGTTCAGCAGGCCCGCGAACTCCGTCTGCCGGAAGCAGGTGCCCGTGGAGACGCCGGTGGGGGCGACCTTGGGCTGCGGCTCGGAGTACAGCACCTCGACCGGCGGGGAGGAGGCGTAGGAGACGACGAGCGGACGGTCGCCCTTGGCCTTCTTGCCGCCTGCGGAGCCGGAGAACTCCTGGTTGTAGGCGAGCTCCCAGCTGTCGACCGTCTTCACCCCGTTGGCCTTGAGCTTCTTCCAGTAGCCCTGCCAGCCTTCTCCGGAGGCTTCGCCCTGGGAGGCGCCCCCATCGCCGTACTTCGCGGCGGTGGCGAGCAGGAAGCCGAGGCCCGGGGAGGAGCGCTCGGGGTTCTCGACGACGAGGAGATCCTTGTACGCGGGCTTCGCCAGGTCGTCGAAGGTCTGCGGCGGCGCCAGCTTCTTGTCGGCGAAGTACTGCTTGTCGTAGTTGACGCAGATGTCACCGGAGTCGACCGGGGTGACCCGGTGCTGCTCCTTGTCGAGCTGGAGCGCGGCGGGGATCCGGTCCAGGCCCTTCGCCTCGTACGGGACGAAGATGCCGTTGTCGAGGGCGCGGGACAGCAGGGTGTTGTCGACGCCGAAGAAGACGTCGCCCTGCGGGGCGCCCTTGGTGAGGATCTCCTTGTTGACGGCCTCGCCGGCGTCACCGCTCTTGAGCACCTTCACGGTGAAACCGGTCTGCCGGGTGAACTCCGCCAGGACCTCCTTGGAGGCGTTGAAGGAGTCGTGGCTGACCAGGGTGACGGTCTTGGGCGCGGGGCCGCCGCTCTTGCCGGCCGCGTCCCGCGCGTCCTCGGTGCCGCAGGCGGCGAGCGTGGTGACGCCGAGCGCCGCGACGAGCGCGGCGGCGGCTGCCTTCGTGGTGTTCACGTGAATTCCTCCTGGGGGTGACCAGGAAGAGACGCGGCCCCGCCCGCGTCCGGGGACACCGGACGCGGGCAGGGCGCAACAGCTCGAGTTACGACCGAACTTCCTACCCAGAATGACCTGGGCGAGGTTCAGAGGGTCTGCGGCCACGTGCTCGTCTTCCCAGCATGTGCCGCACTCTCAGCGCTGTGGCGCTCCCCTGTCGGAATATGCAGATGTGTTCGAGCTCAGAGTACAAGGTCAGCGTTCGGCGGCCGCGAGCTGTCCACAGGCACCGTCGATCTCCTGCCCACGGGTGTCGCGGACGGTGACGGGCACGCCGTGGGCGGCGATGGCCTCGACGAACGCCTTCTCGTCCTCGGGCCGGGACGCCGTCCACTTCGAGCCGGGCGTCGGGTTCAGCGGGATCAGGTTGACGTGCACCCTCTTGCCCTTGAGCAGCCGGCCCAGGAGGTCACCGCGCCAGGCCTGGTCGTTGATGTCCCTGATCAGCGCGTACTCGATGGAGATCCGGCGCCCCGACTTCTCCGCGTACTCCCACGCCGCGTCCAGGACCTCGCGGACCTTCCAGCGGGTGTTCACGGGCACCAGGGTGTCGCGCAGCTCGTCGTCCGGCGCGTGCAGCGACACGGCGAGGCGGCACTTGAAGCCCTCGTCGGCGAACCGCAGCATCGCCGGGACCAGGCCGACGGTGGACACGGTGATCCCGCGCTGCGACAGGCCGAGGCCGTCGGGCTCGGGGTCGGTCAGGCGGCGGATGGCACCGACGACCCGCTTGTAGTTCGCGAGCGGCTCGCCCATCCCCATGAAGACGATGTTCGAAAGCCGCGCAGGACCCCCGGGCACCTCCCCGTCGCGCAGCGCGCGCATGCCGTCGACGATCTGGTGCACGATCTCCGCCGTCGACAGGTTCCGGTCGAGACCGGCCTGGCCGGTGGCGCAGAACGGGCAGTTCATACCGCAGCCGGCCTGCGAGGAGATGCACATGGTCACCCGGTCCGGGTAGCGCATGAGCACCGACTCGACGAGCGTCCCGTCGTGCAGCCGCCACAGCGTCTTACGGGTGGTGTCGTCGTCGCACGACACGTGCCGCACGACCGACATCAGATCGGGCAGCAGCTCCGCGGCCAGCTTCTCGCGCGAGGCGGCGGGAATGTCGGTCCACTCCGCCGGGTCGTGCGCGTACCGGGCGAAATAGTGCGTGGACAGCTGCTTGGCGCGGAACGGCTTCTCACCGATCGCGGCGACCGCCTCCTTCCGCTCGGCGGGCGTGAGGTCGGCGAGGTGCCGCGGGGGCTGCTTGGCTCCGCGCGGGGCGACGAAAGTGAGTTCTCCGGGAAGCGGGCGGGCCACGGCGGGTGTCTCCTCAGTACGACGAGGTCCGACATCCCGCGGCGGCGGGGAGCACGGCAACACGGTGCCGAAGCCAGGAGACCTCACTGGACCGTCCCCACGGTGGCGGGGACTGCGAAGGGCCCGCGACACCGGTCGCGAGCCCTTCCAGAGTACCTGCTGTCCGTCAACCGCTTCCGACGAACAGCACCAGCAGCAGCCACACCACCGGCGCCGTCGGCAGCAGCGAGTCCAGACGGTCCAT
Source organism: Streptomyces sp. NPDC126499 (assembly GCF_040302485.1). Classification (NCBI taxonomy): domain Bacteria; kingdom Bacillati; phylum Actinomycetota; class Actinomycetes; order Kitasatosporales; family Streptomycetaceae; genus Streptomyces; species Streptomyces sp. NPDC126499. Next base: position 35,703 of record NZ_JBEOUO010000024.1, read on the forward strand.
GATGCCGCCGTGGCCCGGCAGCAGCGTGCCCATGTCCTTGATGCCGAGGTCACGCTTGATCATCGACTCGCCCAGGTCGCCCAGCGTCGCGCTCGCCGCGACCGCGAGGCCCAGGAGCAGACCCTGCCACCAGGTGCCGCCGTCGATCAGGAACTCCATGCACAGCGCGCCCGCCGCCATGGCGAACGCGACCGCGCCGAGCAGACCCTCCCGGGTCTTGCCGGGGCTGATCCGCGGGGCCAGCTTGTGCCGCCCGAAACGCCAGCCGACCGCGTACGCGCCGGTGTCGCTGACCACCGTCAGGACCAGGAAGGTCAGCACCCGCCACGGGCCGTCGCCGGCGGTCAGCATCAGCGCCACGAACGTCGCCAGGAACGGCACGTAGAAGGCGGCGAAGACCCCCGCGGTGACGTCCTTCAGATAACGCTCGGGCGGCTCCGTCATCCGCCACACGAGCACCGCGAGCGCCGTGAGCGCCATCGCCACCCACGCGCCCTCCGGACCCCGCACGTAACCGGCGACGACCATCGCCGCACCGCCGACCGCGAGCGGGACCAGCGGAGCCTTGATGCCCTTGCGTTCCTGGAGGCGGGAGGTCAGCTCCCACAGCCCGACCACGACGGCGACCGCTATCACACCGACGAACGCCGCCTTCCAGATGAACAGCGACGCGATGATGACGGCGCCGAGACCGAGACCGACTCCTATGGCCGCACCCAGGTCACGGCCCGCACTCTTCTTCTGCCGCGGCTGCTGCCGGGGCGCAGGGGCGGGCTGGGACGGGCTGGACATGGGCTCCTGCGGATGCTCGTGCGGCGTCTCGTCACGGAACAGGGGACCGCTCGGCTGAGCGGCCCCCCGGTCGTGATCGTCCTGGTTGTCGCCGGCGGGAACGTCGGACACGATGGGCATGGGCCGAGTCTGCGCCGCCTGCCGCCCGTCGTAGGCGGGACCCGCCGGGGCAGGCCCCTGGTCGGGCCCCCCGAAGCCGGAAGCGGCCGGGGCCCTCCAGGAAGAGTCGTTCATCAGACCTCGAGCAGCTCGGCTTCCTTGTGCTTGAGCAGCTCGTCCACCTGCGCGACGTACTTCGCGGTGGTGTCGTCGAGCTCCTTCTCCGCGCGGCGGCCCTCGTCCTCGCCGACCTCGCCGTCCTTGACGGCCTTGTCGATCGCGTCCTTGGCCTTGCGGCGCACCGAGCGGATCGAGACCTTCGAGTCCTCGGCCTTGCCCTTGGCGACCTTGATGTACTCGCGGCGGCGCTCCTCGGTCAGCTCGGGGAACACCACCCGGATGATGTTGCCGTCGTTGCTCGGGTTGACGCCGAGGTCCGAGTCGCGGATGGCCTGCTCGATGTTGCGCAGCGCGCTCTTGTCGAACGGGGTCACCACGGCCATGCGCGGCTCCGGCACCGAGAACGACGCCAGCTGGTTGATGGGCGTGATCGCACCGTAGTAGTCGGCCACGATCTTGTTGAACATCGCCGGGTGCGCACGGCCGGTGCGGATCGCGGCGAAGTCCTCCTTGGCGACCACGACCGCCTTCTCCATCTTCTCCTCGGCCTCGAGGAGGGTCTCTTCGATCACCACTTGCTCCTGCGTGTCGTCGCGTTGTGTCCTGCACGGTGTACGACCGGCAGGGCTCTGTCCATCCCCCTCGCGGGGCGGTTCCCGGTTCGGGTCAGGCCCGGGTGCCCTGGTCGCTCACGAGCGTGCCGATCTTCTCACCCTTCACCGCGCGCGCGATATTGCCCTCGGCGAGCAGTTCGAAGACGAGGATCGGAAGGTTGTTGTCACGGCACAGGGTGATGGCGGTGGCGTCGGCGACCTTCAGGTCGCGGGAGAGCACCTCGCCGTACTCCAGCGCGTCGAACTTCACCGCGTCCGGGTTGGTCTTCGGATCGGAGTCGTAGACACCGTCGACGCCGTTCTTGCCCATGAGCAGGGCCTCGGCGTCGATCTCGAGCGCCCGCTGCGCGGCGGTCGTGTCGGTGGAGAAGTACGGCATGCCCATACCGGCACCGAAGATGACCACGCGGCCCTTCTCCAGGTGGCGCACGGCACGCAGCGGAATGTACGGCTCGGCGACCTGCCCCATGGTGATGGCGGTCTGGACGCGGGAGTCGATGCCCTCCTTCTCCAGGAAGTCCTGGAGGGCGAGGCAGTTCATCACGGTGCCGAGCATGCCCATGTAGTCGGAGCGGGCCCGGTCCATGCCGCGCTGCTGAAGCTCGGCGCCGCGGAAGAAGTTGCCTCCGCCGATCACGATCGCGATCTGGGCGCCGTCGCGGACGACAGCGGCGATCTCGCGCGCGATGGCGTGTACGACATCCGGGTCGACCCCGAGGCCGGTACCCCCGGAGAAAGCCTCACCGGACAGCTTCAACATGAAGCGGCCGGCCTTTTTGCCGTTGTTGTCGTCGCCCTGTGCGGCGCCCTGATTCATTGGAGATCTCCTCGTGCACATACGAAGAAGGCCATTGCCCTGGGGTCCTTGCGGTTTCCCGTACGGCAATGGCCTCCTCGTCAGATCTGCGGCCGTCCGGCGCGTACGCCGGCGGCTGCCTCAGACCCTACCGGGGTCCGGTGTCCGTTGCGTACGGACTCAGATGCCGACCTTGATGCGGGTGAAGCGCTTCAGGGTGACACCGGCCTCGTCCAGGATCTGCTGGACGGACTTCTTGTTGTCAAGGGCGTACGGCTGACCGAGCAGCGTGGCGTCCTTGAAGAAGCCGTTCACACGACCCTCGACGATCTTGGCGATCGCGGCCTCGGGCTTGCCCTCGGCGCGGGTGGTCTCCTCGGCGATGCGACGCTCGGACTCGACGACCTCGGCCGGGACGTCCTCGCGGGTGAGGTACTTCGGGGCGAACGCGGCGATGTGCTGCGCTACACCCTTGGCGACCTCGGCGTTCTCCTTGTCGAGCTCGACCAGGACACCGATCTGCGGCGGCAGGTCGGGCATCGTGCGGTGCATGTACGCGGAGACGTAGCCGTCGGCGTACTGCGCGAAGCGGTCGAGGACGATCTTCTCGCCGAGGTTGGCGTTGGCCTCGTCGACGTACGCCTGCACGGTCTTGCCGGGCTCGATCTCGGAGGCGAGCAGCGCCTCGATGTCGGCCGGGGAGGTGGCGGCGACGTGCGCGGCGAGCGCGTTGGCGACGGCCAGGAACTTCTCACCCTTGGCGACGAAGTCCGTCTCGCACTTCAGCTCGACGAGGACACCGGAGGTGTTGTCGTCGGCGATGAGGGAGACCACGGCACCGTTCTCGGCGGAGCGGCCCTCGCGCTTGGCGACACCCTTCTGGCCCTTGATGCGCAGGGCCTCGACGGCCTTGTCGACGTCGCCGTCGGCCTCGTCCAGGGCCTTCTTGCAGTCCATCATGCCGGCGCCGGTGAGCTCGCGGAGCTTCTTGACGTCAGCGGCGGTGTAGTTCGCCATGAGTCTTTTTCTCTCTCGAAGTCTGAAAGATCGGGCGGGTCCACGGGTGGACGGCGGGAGCAGCACGTGCCCCCGCCGTCGTCACCCGAAGGTCCTCAGGGACCGGAAGGGTCAGGCCTGCTCGGCGTCGGCGGCCGGCGCCTCGGCGGCAACCTCGGCCTCGGCGGCCGGAGCCTCGGCAGCGGCCTCGGCGGCCGGGGCCTCGTCAGCCTTCTTGTCGCCCTCGAGCAGGTCGCGCTCCCACTCGGCGAGAGGCTCGCCCGCGGCCTTCTCGCCCGGCTTCGAGTCGCCGGTCGCGGCGCCGGAACGGGCGATGAGGCCCTCGGCGACGGCGTCGGCGATCACGCGGGTGAGCAGGGTGACGGAGCGGATCGCGTCGTCGTTGCCCGGGATCTTGTAGTCGACCTCGTCGGGGTCGCAGTTGGTGTCGAGGATCGCGACGACCGGGATGTGGAGCTTGCGCGCCTCACCGACGGCGATGTGCTCCTTCTTGGTGTCGACGATCCAGACGGCGCTCGGCACCTTCTGCATCTCGCGGATACCACCGAGGGTCTTCTCCAGCTTGGCCTTCTCGCGGGAGAGGACCAGGAGCTCCTTCTTGGTGAGGCCGGAGGCGGCCACGTCCTCGAAGTCGATCTGCTCGAGCTCCTTGAGGCGCTGCAGACGCTTGTAGACGGTCGAGAAGTTGGTGAGCATGCCACCCAGCCAGCGCTGGTTCACGTACGGCATGCCGACACGGGTCGCCTGCTCGGCGATGGCCTCCTGGGCCTGCTTCTTCGTACCGACGAACATGATGGAGCCGCCGTGCGCGACGGTCTCCTTGACGAACTCGTAGGCGCGGTCGATGTACGACAGCGACTGGAGCAGGTCGATGATGTAGATGCCGTTGCGCTCGGTGAAGATGAAGCGCTTCATCTTCGGGTTCCAGCGACGGGTCTGGTGACCGAAGTGGACGCCGCTCTCCAGCAGCTCCCGCATCGTGACGACGGCCATGGCCGTATCTCCTTGGGTTTCTCGGTTGTTTTCCTGACGCCCCGGCGCGCCGTGCCACGAAGGACCGAAAGGCGCTGCCACCCGCCCAAGAGACCGGTGGCGGGGCGTGCGAAGTCGACCCGGTGACCCGGGTCGCCATGGAAAGTGTACGGGACCCCGGAGGCACCGGGTGACGGAGTTGTCCACAACCCGGGAGTTGTCCACAGATTCCCTCCCCGCCCGTCCCGAGCCCCGCCCGCGGGGCAACCTGCCGTCATGCACTCCATGACGACACTCCTGCTGTCCCTGCCCCTGGCTCTCGCCACCGCCGTCTGGCCCGTCGGCCCGCCCCGCCCCGACGTGCTGCGCGGCTGGGAACCACCACCCGGCCCCTACGCCGCCGGCCACCGCGGCATCGACCTCGCCGCCCCACCGGGCACCCCCGTCCACGCCCCCGCCGCCGGCACCGTCACCTTCGCCGGCCCGGTCGGCGGCCAGGGCGTCCTCGTCCTCACCCTCACGGGCACCGGCGCACCACCCCTGCGCACCACCTACGTCCCCGTCGACCCCCTCCTCCCACCCGGCACCACCGTCCGCCCCGGCGACCTCCTCGCCCACGTCACCCCCGGCGGCCACTGCACACGCCCCTGCCTCCACTGGGGCCTGCTCCGCGGCGACACCTACCTGAACCCCCTACGCCTGCTCGGCACGCCCCCGTCCCGCCTGCTCCCGGTAGGCGGTGCGCCTGACTGACACGACGACGGACGGGGGCGGGGGGGGAGGGGGGAGGGGCCCGGAGGAGTGGGGCTCAGGAGGCGGTGGGGCTCAGGTGCCGCGGATGCCGCCGAGGGCCATCGACACGGCCGCGTCGGCGATGGTCGCCGGGTCCTCGGCGGCGCCGAGTTCGATGCGGCGGACGGCGGCGTCGACCACGCCCTGGAGGAGCATGGCCTCCAGGCGGGGCTGGGGGCGGCCGAGGGCGGTGAGGGCGTCGACGATCATGGTGACGAGGCCGCCATGGGCGGCGCGGATCTTCTCGCGGGCTCCGTCGTCGAGCTCGCCGGCGGAGATCGCGACGACCGCGCGGTGCCGCCGGTCTCCGACCAGCTGGAGCTGGCTGCGGACGTACGCCTCGATCTTGCCCTCGGCGGTGTCGGCGGCGGCCATCGCGGCCTCGACCTCGGCGGCCCAGACGGGGAAGTCGACGGCGCACAGCTCCTCGACGACGGCCGCGCGGGAGCGGAAGTACTCGTAGACCGACGAGCGGGCCAGGCCCGTGCGCTCGGCGAGGGCGGGGAAGGTCAGCGCCTCCGTACCGCCTTCGGACAGCAGGCTTCGCGCGGCGTCCAGCAGGGCGCCGCGCTGCATCGTCCGGTGCTCGGCCACGGAGGCCGCTCGAATCCTTGGCACGGCTCCACTGTACGACCGGTGGGCGGGGGCGGGTCAGCGGCCCACGTCGGCCAGTTTGGCTCGAAGCTGGAGGACGGACTTGGTGTGGATCTGGCTGACGCGGCTCTCGGTGACGCCGAGGACGTGGCCGATCTCGGCGAGGGTGAGGCCCTCGTAGTAGTAGAGCGTGACGACGGTCTTCTCGCGCTCGGGGAGGGTGTTGATGGCCCGGGCGAGGAGCCGGCGCAGTTCGCGGTCCTCGGCGACCTCGACCGGGTTGTCGGCGGCGGTGTCCTCCAGGGTGTCCATGAGGGACAGCCGGTCGCCGCCCTCGCCGCCGACGTGCAGGAGTTCTTCCAGGGCGACGACGTTGGCCAGGGACAACTGGCTGAAGACGGAGTGGAGTTCCTCCAGGGTGATGCCCATCTCGTCGGCGACCTCGGCCTCGGAGGGGGTGCGGCGCAGCTGGGCTTCGAGGGTGGCGTAGGCGCGTTCGACGTTGCGGGCCTTCTGGCGTACGGAGCGGGGGATCCAGTCGAGGGCGCGGAGTTCGTCGATCATGGCGCCGCGGATGCGGGTGATGGCGTAGGTCTCGAACTTGATGGCCCGCTCGACGTCGAACTTCTCGATGGCGTCGATGAGCCCGAAGACGCCGGAGGAGACGAAGTCGGCTTGTTCGACGTTGGACGGCAGTCCGACGCTGACGCGTCCCGCGACGTATTTGACGAGGGGCGAGTAGTGCAGGATCAGCTGTTCCCGCAGCCGTTCGTCGCCGGTGTCCTTGTACGAGCGCCACAGCTCGTCGAGCGAGGTCGGTGCGGGTGGTCGCACGGTGCCCCGGGCTGCTGGGGGCACCGCAGCGCGGTCAGACCCGGAGGTGTGCTGGGGCATGCGTTGCCTTGAGCCGTTCTGCTGTCGGGTGCGGAGGGGTCGATCCGGTCGTCGGGTGGGGGATCCTCGTGAGCGTAGCGTGAGTGGGCTGTCGCGGTGCGCGAACATCGGCGGTTGGCGCCGGTCCGGGTGGCTGCCGTCGTCCAGGTCTTCGAACGGGGGCCGTGGCGCGGGTCGGCCCCTCGGGTGGGGCCGAGAGAACTCGATTGCTCATCGGCCTCACCTTTTCACCCGATTGCGCCGGTTCGACAGCCGCCATGCCGGGTGTTCGAGGGTTCGGTGCGGGTGTTCGTCAACCGCCAGTGGTCCTGTTGTCGTTCGACGAACCCGAGGGAGTGGAGTTCGTAGAGCTTGGCGAGGGTGTGGTCGGGGTGGGTGCCGGCGCGGGTGGCGATGGTGGTGAGGGAGGCGGGTGCGCGGGCGGGGAGGGCTTCGAGGACGCGGGCGGTGTCGGGGGCGAGGAGGTCGCGGGGCAGGACGGGGCCGCGGCGGGGCGGGGCGAGGTCGCCGACGGATCCGATGAGTTCGATGATCTCGGCGGCGTCGGTGACGAGGGTGGCCTCGCCGCGGAGGAGTTCGTGGACTCCGGCGGACAGGCCGCTGGTGACGGGGCCGGGGACGCCCATGGTGTGGCGGCCGAGCCGGGTGGCGGCGCGGGCGGTGACGAGGGAGCCGCTGCGGTATTCGGCTTCGACGACGACGGTGCCGCGGGTGAGGGCGGCGATGACGCGGTTGCGCAGGATGAAGCGGCTGCGGGTGGGGTGGGCGCCGGGTGGGAGTTCGCCGATGATCAGGCCTTGTTCGGCGATGCGGCCGAGGAGTCCGGCGTGGCCGCGGGGGTAGGGGGTGTCGACTCCGCAGGCGAGGACGGCGATGGTGGCGCCGCCGCCGGCGAGGGCGCCGCGGTGGGCGGCTCCGTCGATGCCGAAGGCGGCGCCGGAGACGACGACCCAGCCGCGTTCGGCGAGTCCGGCGGCGAGGGTGGTGGCGGTGTGCGCGCCGTAGGGGGTGCAGGCGCGGGCGCCGACGAGGGCGACGGAGCGGAGGGCCCAGGTGCGGAGGGGGGCGGGTCCTCGGGTCCACAGGCCGATGGGGCGGGCGTCGCCGAGGTCGTCGAGTTGGGTGGGCCAGTCGGTGTCGCCGGGGATGAGGAAGTGTCCGCCGGTTCGGGTGATGAGGTCGAGGTCGCGTTCGGGTGTGGCGGTGCGGGCGCGGCGTCGCCAGGTGGCGATGCGGGCTTCTCCGGTGCCGGGGAAGGGGTCGGCGGTGCCTCCGGTGCCGGGGGAGAGGTCGGCGGTGTCCCCGGGGGCGGGGTGTGGTGCTTCGTCGCTCGCGCGGAGGAGCCGGAGGAGTTCGACTGCTCCGTGGCGGCGGAGGGCGCGGCCGGCGTGTTCGTCGCCGGGTTCGGTGATGTGGGTGAGGGCGGCGCGGGCGAGGCGTTCGGTGTCGTCGCGGTGTGGGGGTGTGGTGGTCATGGCCACTCCCCCGCGGCGGTGGGGACGCCTCGGGTGATGCCGGTGCGGAGTTCGAGGGCGAGGGCGATGTCGTCGGCTTCGGGGCGGTCGTGTCCGGCGAGGTCGGCGACGGTCCAGGCGACGCGGAGGACTCGGTCGAGGCCCCGGGCGGTGAGCAGGCCGCGTTCGATGTCGCGTTCGGCGGCGGCGAGGGCGCCGGGGCGGGCGAGGAATCGGGTGCGCAGTTCGTGTCCGGGGATTTCGCTGTTGACGGTCCAGGGGGTGCCGTCGAGGCGGGCGGCGGCGCGGGCCCTGGCTTCGCGGACGCGGTCGGCGACGGTGGTGCTGGGTTCGCCGCGTCCGCCGTGGCCGAGGAGGTCGGAGCGGTGGACGGGTTCGACCTGGACGCGGAGGTCGACGCGGTCGAGGAGGGGGCCGGAGAGGCGGGCCTGGTAGCGGCGGATGAGGGAGGCGGGGCATTCGCAGCCGGCGCCGTGGAGGGTGTGGCGGCCGCAGGGGCAGGGGTTGGCGGCGAGGGCGAGCAGGAAGCGGGCGGGGAGGCGGACGACGCCGGCGGCGCGGGCGACGACGACGTGGCCGGATTCGAGGGGTTGTCGGAGGGCGTCGAGGGCTTTGGAGGAGAACTCGGGGGCTTCGTCGAGGAAGAGGACGCCTCGGTGGGCGAGGGAGACGGCGCCGGGGCGGGGTAGTCCGTTGCCGCCGCCGATGAGGGACTGCATGGTGGCGGAGTGGTGGGGTGCGCAGTAGGGCGGGCGGTGGACGAGGGGTTCGCCGGGCGGGAGGATGCCGGCGACCGAGTGGACGGCGGTGACTTCGAGGGATTGGTGGCGGGTGAGGGGCGGCAGGATGCCGGGGAGGCGTTCGGCGAGCATGGTCTTGCCTGCTCCGGGTGGGCCGGACAGCATCAGGTGGTGGCTGCCGGCGGCGGCGATCTCGAGGGCGCGGCGGGCGGTGTGCTGTCCGGCGACGTCGGCGAGGTCGGGTCCGTCGGCGGGGTCGGCGGCGAGTCCGGTGCCGACTCCGGCGCCGGGTACGAGGAGTCCGGCGAGCATGGGGTCGGGTCGGCCTTCTTCGCGGGGTTCTTCGTCGGGGACGGGTTCGTCGGTGAGGACGGCGATGAGCTGGCGCAGGCTGCGGATGCCGAGGACGGAGATGCCGGGGACGAGGGCGGCTTCGCCGGCGGTCTGTTCGGGGACGACGACCTGCCGGTATCCGGCGTCGGCGGCGGCGAGGACGGCGGGCAGGACGCCGCGGACGGGCCGGACGCGGCCGTCGAGGCCGAGTTCGCCGATGAGGACGAGGTCGGCGATGGTGCGGGGGTCGATGCGTTCGGCGGCGCCGAGGACTGCTGCGGCGACGGCGAGATCGAAGCCGCTGCCTCCTTTGGGGACGGAGGCGGGGCTGAGGCCGACGGTGAGTTTCTTCTGGGGCCATTCGGCGTCGGAGTTGACGATGGCGGCGCGGACGCGGTCGCGGCTTTCGGTGAGGCTCTTGTCGGGGAGGCCGACGAGGGTGAAGGCGGCGACTCCGGCTTCCAGGTCGGCCTGGACCTCGACGACGACGCCTTCGACGCCGACGAGGGCGACGGAGCAGGTGCGGGCGAATCCCATCAGGCCACCCCTTGGGCGTGGGTGACGACGGGTGCGCCGCGGTGGGGCAGGACGACGCCGACGAGGTCGATGCGGACGCTTCCGCCGGGGGGTGGGCCGCCGTGGCGGTGGAGCCAGCAGGCGGCGAGGCGGCGCAGCCGCTCGGCTTTGCGTGGGGTGACGGCGGCCATGGGGTGTTCGTAGGTGCCGCCGCGGCGGGTCTTGACCTCGCAGATGACGAGGGTGTCGCCGTCGCGGGCGACGATGTCGATCTCTCCGGAGCGGCCGCAGCGCCAGTTTCTGGCGAGGACGTGCAGTCCGGTGGCGGTGAGCCGGCGGGCGGCGAGTTCTTCTCCGTACCGTCCGAGGGCTCCGTGGGCGGTTGTCGTGGTGTTCATTCGGTACCACCTCCGGCACCGACTGTGACGCACCGCGACGGAGCGTGTGCGGGCCTGTGGACAGGCGGCCCGCTGTGGATAACCGGGCCACCCTTGCGGGTGGTTTCGGTTTCGATTCCGGGGCCGGTCCTGGTCCCTGGAGCAGTTCGGGCTGCGGTTCCTGCTGCGGCCGTGTCCTCAGCTGCCGGGGAGTTCGAGGTCGCTCTTGTTGAGCTCCTCGATGTTCACGTCCTTGAAGGTCAGGACGCGGACCTGCTTGACGAAGCGGGCGGGCCGGTACATGTCCCAGACCCAGGCGTCGGCCATGGAGACCTCGAAGAAGACCTCGCCCTGGACGGAGTGCACCTGCATCTCGTAGTCGTTGGTGAGGTAGAAGCGCCGCTCGGTCTCGATCACGTATTTGAACAGCCCGACGACGTCGCGGTACTCCCGGTAGAGCTTCAGCTCCATCTCGGTCTCGTACTTCTCGAGGTCCTCGGCGCTCATGGCATGTTCCCCTTCAGCCGTGCGTCCCCCTATTGTGCGCCAGTCGTCCGGGCCCCTAAACGATTTCGGGGGCGAGAACGAGCGGCACGCTCGGAGGTCCTTCGTCGAGCAGCGTCTGGAGCAGCTCGGCCAGTCTGTTGGGGTACACCGTCTCACGGGCCGCCGACAGTTCGGCGGAGGTCCACCACCTCAGCCCCGCGACGCTGCGGGCCTCCAGTTCGGTGAGGGCGGCGGGGGCGGTGGCGGTCTGTGTGGTGCGGGCCAGGTAGTACCACTCGTCCTGGTTCCAGCGGCGGCCGTCGAAGGGGAAGGAGCAGAAGCGCCGCCACAGCACCGGCCCGAGTTCGACGTCGGTGATGCCGGTCTCCTCGGTGAGCTCGCGCAGCGCGGCCTCCTCGCGGCTCTCCTCGCCCTCCAGGCCGCCGCCGGGTGTGAACCACCAGGTCTGGGCGGGGTCGTCGGGCTCGTAGCCGTGGAGGAGCAGGATGCGGTCGTCGGGGTCGAGCAGCACGACCCGTGCCACCCGCCGCGGCGCCACGGTCGGGGCGTCCGCGGTCGAGGCAGCCGCGGCCGGGGCCTCCCCGCCCTCCGCCCCGCCGCCCTTCGCGTACGGGCCGGCGTCCCGCGCCGCCTGCTCGGGGCGGTCCTGTTCCGCTTCTCTCATGCGCTCGCCTTCCGCCCGAGTGCCCGGGCCACCGGCCCGTACGCCGCTCCGGCCAGGATCAGTACACACCCGGCGACGGCGGCGGAGAAGAGGAGGGTGATGGGGCCGGGGCGTGAGATGCCGCCGGGGAGGGCGGCGAACGGCGCGGGCCGCTCCACGACGCCCTTGGCGGGCCAGGCGACGGCGTCGATGCGGGCGACGACGGCCGAGCGCGGTACGGAGCCCCGCCCGGCCTCCTGGAGATGGGCGCGGGAGTCCATCGAGGTGTGCCGCTCGTCGCCGAGCAGGAAGAGGTTCCCGGCCGGCACGGTGACCGAGAACTTCTGCCCCGAGGCGGGTTTTCCGGCCGGCAGATACGGTTCGTCGACGGGTGTGCCGTTGAGGGTGAGGCGCCCGTCGGCGCCGCAGCAGGCGACGGTGTCGCCGCCGACGGCGACGACCCGCTTGACCATGGTGACGTCGCCCCACAACGGGTCCTGGAAGACGACGATGTCGCCGCGCTTCACGTCGGCGCCGTCGACGCGCTGGGCGAGCACCTTGGAGCCGACGTCGAGGGTCGGTGTCATGGAGTCGCTGGGCACGGAGAACGGCTGGTAGAGCACGGCCGCGACGACGAATCCGCCGAGGAAGAGCACACATCCGACGGCCACGGCCAGCCCCGACAGGACGCTCCCGAGGCGGCCGCGGCCGGTCTTCTTCGTACGCGGTGCGCCGCTCCCGCCGCTCGTGCCGCTCCCGCCGCTCGTCTCGCTCGTGTCTCTGGTGTCGTCCGTGTCGACGCTCATGGGCACCTCGGAGGATCCGCGGGCCGTCCGTGCGACGGTCCGGGACGGCACCCTACCCGCGGGTCGCTACCCGGCGGTACGGGTGGAGCCCGCCGTCTCACGCGGGGTGCGGCGCTTGCGCCGCCACAGCACCAGCGGGAGCGCGCCGGCGAGACCGGCGGCGCCGGGGGCGACGGCGAGGGCCTGGCTCAGGCCGGGCTGGTCGAAGGTGTCCGGGACCGGGAGGGTGGCCCAGCGGGTCACCGGCCAGGCGATGACGACCGCGCGGCCGACGACCTCGTCCTCGGAGACGGTGCCGCCGCCGGGGAGCTCCATGTGGAAGCGGGAGTCGAGGGAGTTCTGCCGGTTGTCGCCCATGACCCAGATGCGGCCGTCGGGGACCTTGACCGGGCCGAAGGCGGGGTCGCAGGGCACCGAGCCGGGGAAGAGGTAGGCGCTCTCGTCCAGCTCCTTGCCGTTGACGGCGACCTTGCCGCCCTCCTTGCAGGAGACGGTGTCGCCGCCGACCGCGATGACCCGCTTGATCAGGTCCTTCTCCTCGGCGGACGGCATGAGGCCGATGAAGCTGAGGACCTTCTGCAGGACGTTCGGCTCGGGCGCCTTGCTCTCCTCGAGCCAGCCGCCCGGGTCGTGGAAGACGACGACCTCGCCGCGCTCGGGCTCGGCGCCGAACCACGGGGTGAGCTTGTCGACGAGGACCCGGTCGCCGCGCTGCAGGGTGTTCATCATCGAGTCGGAGGGGATGGAGAACGCCTGCACGAGGAAGGTCTTGATCAGCAGCGCCAGGACGAGCGCGATGCCGATGAGGAGGGGCAGTTCCTTCCAGAAGGAACGCGGCCTGCGGGGGTCACGGCCGTCATGATCGTCGCGGCCGTCCCGGCCGTCATGACCGTCACGGCCGGTGGCGCCGGCACCGCCGTCGCCGTGCCCCTCCCCCTCACCCTGCCCGTCGCCGCCACCGGGTCCGGTGCCGCCGCCGGATCCGGTGCCGCCGCCGTGCCACGCGCCGGAACCGGCCTGCCGGCCTTGGTCCCGGCCCTGGTCCCGGCCCTCGGCGTCCCGGCCCTCGGCGCCCGGGCCCTGGGGGTCCGGGCGCTGGTCGGAGCGCGGATCGGGGTCCTGACGGCCCGTGGAGTCATCCGTCATGGCCGCCGCCGGTGCGGGCCGCTCGGGCCTCTTCTCGGGCTCGCCGTGTCCGGACCGTGCGCCGACGGCCAAATCCCCCACATCCACTCCTCACTCCGTGCAATCGCCCGTCCCAGGACAGGGACAGGCCCACCACTCCCATAACGAGCAGAAGTTCCGCAGGGGTCGGGAGCCAGGGCAATCCGTTCGTGTTCCGCTGGGACACACTATGCGACAGGCCCTGCGCCTCGGCCGCGCGCACCGCGCCGCCGTCCGGGACGGAAGCGAAGGTCGACCGGTCCTCCAGGCGCCGCCAGTGGTCCACGGGCCAGGCGATGACGACGGCCCGGCCCACCACCTGATCCTCGGAGACGGTGCCGTGGTCCTTCTCGTCGAGGTGGAAGCGGGAGTCGGCGGAGTCGGACCGGTGGTCGCCGAGGACGAAGATCCTTCCCGGCGGGACCTTCACCTCGAAGGGGATCGTCGACGGCTTGTTCCCGGGGTGCAGATACGGTTCGTCCAGCGGTACGCCGTTGACCGTGAGCCTGCCGTCCTTGCCGCAGCACTTCACGGTGTCCCCGCCGACCGCGACCACCCGCTTGATCAGGTCCTGCTCGTCGGCCGAGGGCAGCAGTCCGATGAAGGTCAGGAACTGTTTGAGCTGCTTGACGCCGACGGGGTCGTCGGCGGGCGGCGCGGGGTCCTGCTGGAGCCAGTTGCCGGGGTCCTTGAAGACGACGACGTCGCCGCGCTGCGGGGTGGCCCCGAACCAGGGTGTCAGTTTGTCGACGAGCACCCGGTCGTCGATCCGGATGGTCTGTTCCATCGAGCCGGAGGGGATGACGAAGGCCTGGACGAGGAAGGTCTTCAGGGCCAGGGCGATGAGGACGGCGACGGTGAGGAGGAGCGGGATCTCGGTGACGGCGGAACGCCGCCGGCGCCGCTTGACCTTGCGGGCGAGTCTGCGCCGCTCGGCCCGGCCCGGCGGCGGTGTGGGGCTCTCGCCACCGGCCCGTCTGCCGTCGCGGGCCCGCCGGCCCTCACCGCCGGCCAGGCCCGCGCGGGGGCGGGCCTCGGCGGCCCGGCGGCCGGCGGGGGCCTTGCCCCGCCTACCCATGGCCGCCGGTGGTCCGTTCCGGTACGGCGTCGAAGGCGTCGGTGCCGGGCACGGTGGACCAGCGGCCGACGGGCCAGCCGATCCAGTCGGCGCGACCGACGACCTTGTCGACGGGGACCATGCCGCCGCCGGGCCGGCCGAGGTGGTCGCGGGAGTCGCTGGACTGGCTGCGGTGGTCGCCCATCACCCACAGGGTGCCGTCGGGCACGACGATGTCGAAGGGCACGTCGGAGGGACGGTCGCCCAGCATCACGTACGTCTCGGGCACGGGCACGCCGTTGACGGTGACCCGGCCGTCCTTGTCGCAGCAGACGACCCGGTCGCCGCCGGTGCCGACGACCCGCTTGACGAAGTCGGTCTCGGCGGGTTCGGCGAGGCCGAGGGCGGCCGCGGCGTCCCGCAGCAGGCCGCCGACCGGGTTCCCCGCGGTCGGGCCCTGGACGAAGGACCCGGTGCCGTCGAAGACGACGACGTCACCGCGGCGCGGCTCGCTGCCGAAACGGTACGCCAGCTTGTTGACCAGGATCCGGTCGCCGACCTGGAGGGTGGGCTCCATGGAGCTGCTGGGGATCAGGAAGGGCTGCAGCACGAAGTGGCTGAACAGCAGCAGGAACACCATGCAGGCGCCGCCGATGAACCCCGTACGGCGCCAGGTCAGTGATCCGGAGGACGCGCCCCCCGCACCGTCCGACGCGGCCTCGTCGCCGCCCCGTCCGGAGCCCGCGCCGTCGGCCGGTCCGGAGGCCACGTCACCGGCCTGTCCCGACCCCGCGTCGCCGTCCGCCCCGGAGCCCGCGTCACCGGCCCGCCTCAGCTCCGAGCCGCCGTCCGTCCCGGAAACGCGCGCGGAGCGCGACCGCTCCTCCTCGCCGGAGGAGCGATCGCGCTCCGTGTGCTGTGCTTCGGTGTCCATCGGGGGCAGAGCCTATCCCGCCACCCTGTGGGCCGGAGCTCAGTTGTCGCGCTTCTCCTTGATCTTGGCGGCCTTGCCGCGCAGCTCACGCAGGTAGTAGAGCTTGGCGCGACGGACGTCACCGCGGGAGACGAGCTCGATCTTCTCGAAGATCGGGCTGTTCACCGGGAAGGTGCGCTCGACGCCGACGGAGAAGGAGACCTTGCGGACCGTGAAGGTCTCGGAGACGCCCGAGCCCTGGCGGCGGATGACGACGCCCTTGAACTGCTGGATACGGGAGCGGTTGCCCTCGATGACGCGAACGTGGACGTTCACGGTGTCGCCGGGGCGGAACGCCGGGACGTCGGACCGCAGGGAGGCGGAGTTGACCTGGTCGAGCAGGGAGGCCATGGAGGTCTCTTTCCTCGCTGATGCCACAGGTCATCAGCGGAACGTACGAGTGATGATGGGTGAGCGCCGTGCGTCTGTGGCGGGCGTCGTCCCCCCTGTGGCAGGGGCGCGCGCCGGACGTACGACAGCGGCCTATTCTTCCACGGCCTCGGGCCTGCGCCAAAATCGGCCGCCGGGCTCGGGGGCCCAGCCCAGCATGGAGAGGATCTCGCGGTCCTTCTTGTCGAAGGCGGCGGGGTCGCAGCGCTCGATGAGGTCGGGCCGGTTGGCGGCGGTGCGGCGGAAGGCCTCGTCCCGCCGCCAGCGCGCGATCTTCCCGTGGTGCCCGCTGAGGAGGACGTCGGGGATGGTGCGGCCGCGCCACTCGGGGGGCTTGGTGTAGACCGGCCCCTCCAGGAGGTTGGCCATGGCACCGGGGGCGAAGGAGTCGTCCCGGTGCGACTCGGCGTTGCCGAGGACGCCGGGCAGGAGCCGGGCGACGGCTTCGGTGACGACCAGGACGGCGGCCTCCCCGCCGGCCAGGACGTAGTCGCCGATGGACACCTCGTAGACGGGCATCCGGGTGGCGTACTCGTCGATGACGCGGCGGTCGATGCCCTCGTAGCGGGCGGGCGTGAAGACGAGCCAGGGCCGCTCGGAGAGCTCGACGGCGAGCTCCTGGGTGAAGGGGCGGCCGCTGGGGGTGGGGACGACGAGGACCGGTCCGTGGGCGCCGGCCTCGTAACCGTCGGCGAGGACCTGGTCGAGGGCGTCGCCCCAGGGTTCGGTCTTCATGACCATGCCGGGTCCGCCGCCGTACGGGGTGTCGTCGACGGTGTTGTGCCGGTCGTAGGTCCAGTCGCGCAGGTCGTGGACGTGCACGTCGAGGCGGCCGCGGGCGCGGGCCTTGCCGACGAGCGAGACGTTCAGCGGTTCGAGGTACTCGGGGAAGATCGTGACGACGTCGAGGCGCATCAGGAGGCGTCCTTCTGCGCGTCGCCCTCACCGTCGGCGGGCTGCGAGGCAGCGGGCTCCGAAGCCTCGACCTCGGAAGCGGCGGGCTCAGCCTCGGGAGAGGCGAGCTCCGCCTTGGCTTCCCCGGCCCCGGCCCCGGCCCCGGCCTCAGCCTCCGCCTCGGCGTCGCGCGCGGAGGCGACGACCGCCTGGGTGTCGTCGATCAGGCCCGGCGGCGGGGCGATGACGGCGCGCTGGTTCTCCAGGTCGATCTCGGTGACGATCTGCGAGACGAAGGGGACCATCAGCTCGGTGCCGTCGGGACGCTCGACGATGAGCAGGTCCTGGGACGGCAGGTGGGAGATCTCGGAGATCACGCCGATCTCGGTGCCGTCGGCGAGGACGACGTCGAGGTCGACGAGCTGGTGGTCGTAGTACTCGTCCTCCTCCTCGGGCAGTTCGTCGGGGTCGACGTCGGCGATGAGGAGGGTGTTGCGCAGGGCCTCGGCGGCGTTGCGGTCCTTGACGCCCTCGAAGCGGAGCAGCAGCCGGCCGCTGTGCACCCGGCCGGTCTCGATGGTGAGCGGCCCGACGGAGGCCGGGTCGGTGTGCAGGACGGCGCCGGGTCCGAGCCGCAGCTCGGGCTCGTCGGTCCGCACCTCGACGGTGACCTCGCCCTTGATGCCGTGGGCGCGGCCGATCCGTGCGACTACCAACTGCACTGGTGATCTCTCCTGTCGTACGGCAACGGGCCGGGGTGGGCGGTCAGCCCTCCCCGGCCCGTGCCGGTGTCAAACTTCAGCGGACCTGGTCCACGTCGACGAGGTCGACGCGGATGCCACGGCCGCCGATGGCGCCCACGACGGTCCGCAGCGCACGCGCGGTGCGGCCGTTGCGGCCGATCACCTTGCCGAGGTCGTCGGGGTGCACCCGAACCTCCAGCACGCGACCGCGGCGCAGGTTGCGCGAGGCGACCTGCACGTCGTCGGGGTTGTCCACGATGCCCTTCACGAGGTGCTCGAGAGCCTCCTCGAGCATGGTCAGGCCTCGGTCGACTCGGTGGACTCGGCCTCAGCCTCGTCCGCCTTCTTGTCGGCCTTCTTGGCCTTCGGGGTGATGGCCTCACCCTTGGTGTCGTCACCCTCGAGCGCCTTGGCGAACTCGTCGAAGGTGGCGCGCTTGGCTTCCTTGGTCGCCGGGGCGAGCAGGGGCTTCTCCGGGGCGGGGAGGCCCTTGTGCTTCTGCCAGTCGCCGGTGAGCTTCAGGATGGCGAGA
Organism: Streptomyces sp. NPDC126499; assembly: GCF_040302485.1. Lineage (NCBI taxonomy): Bacteria > Bacillati > Actinomycetota > Actinomycetes > Kitasatosporales > Streptomycetaceae > Streptomyces > Streptomyces sp. NPDC126499. The sequence continues at coordinate 53,543 of NZ_JBEOUO010000024.1, forward strand.
ACCGGCTCGGTCGGCTGGGCGCCGACGGACAGCCAGTACTGCGCACGCTCGGAGTCGACCTCGATCTTCGACGGGTTGTACGTCGGGTGGTAGAGGCCGATCTCCTCGATCGCACGACCGTCCCGGCGGGTGCGGGAGTCGGCGACGACGATGCGGTAGTGCGGCTGGCGGATCTTGCCGAGGCGCTTGAGCTTGATCTTGACTGCCACTGGAGTGGTGTCTCCTGGTCTTGACGTGGTTGGGCACTTGAGATGCCACGTGGGGTTGCGGTACTCGGGTGCCCGATGGACGCGTCAGTCGGAGGAGAGAGGGGTCCTGTGCGACTGTCGAGTACAGCTAGCCATTGTGCCACACGCCGCGGGGTCAGCTCGCGGCGCCCACCGTCTCCGGGATGCGGAAGGGCTTGCCGCAGCCGCCGCAGACGATGGGGGCCTGGGCGAGCACCGAGGGGACCACGCGCACGTTGCGTCCGCAGTCGCAGACGGCCTTGACGCGCACGCCGCCGCCCGAGGAGCCGTGCCGGGCGGCCGGTCCGCGGAAGGAGCGCTTGGTGTCGGCGGCCGTGGCGACGGTGTGCGCCTTGAGGGCGCGCTGGAGCCGCTCGATGGTGGGGCGGTAGCGGCGCCTGGCCTCCGCGTTCAGGGTGACCAGGGAGAAGCCGCTGCTGGCGTGCGGTTCCTCGGGATGGTCCAGGCCCAGCTCCTCGGCGATCGCGAGGAATCTGCGGTTGTGGTAGCGGCCGGCGCGTGAGGTGTCGCGGACTCCTCGGGCGGCGGCGATGCCGTGGACTGCCTCGTGGAGCAGTCGCTCGAAGGAGAGCTCGGCGCCGCAGGCGGACGAGGACTCTCCGATCAGGGACTCGGGCGCGGCAAGGTCCGGCAGCTCGGGGTGGTGCCGCTGAATGTCGGCCCACGCCTGTGCCAGCTCTGCGGCGAGAACAGGTGGTGTCGTGCTCACGTCGGGTACAACGAGCCGGATCCCCTCCGGGTTCCATTCCGGGGCAACCCAAATATTTTGCACGTACCCGTCAGTCGGTACGGATGTGACCGGAGCTGGTGCACAGCGGCGCATACACCCCGACGGCCCACCCGCGGCCGGTTCACGTGCGCCGGGACGGCGGGACGACGGTGGGACGGACAGTACCGGGTCCCTGCCCGAACTCGGGCACCACCCCCCTCCCCCGGCCGAATCCCGTCGGAAGTGGCGCGGAGTCGTCCGGCCCGAGCACTGGACGGGGGCGCGGATGCGCAGTTCCCTGGCTACGGGGGGTTGTCGTCCAGGCACGGATTGGGGCGCTTTCCATGACACCTACGCTCGTCCCGCACCATCCCGCGCGCGACTGGGCCGAGATCCAGGAACGCATGCTCGTGCCGCTCTACGAGGCGGTGTACGACCGGCTCGGCGTGGGCGCCGGGTCACGGGTGCTCGGCCTCGGCTGCGGCTCGGGTCTCGCGCTGCTGATGGCGGCGGGCCGGGGCGCGCGGGTGGCCGGCGTCGACCGGGACCACGCGCGCGTGGCGCTGGCCAGGGAACGTCTGCCGGAGGGGACGCCGTTCACGGCGGACCTGCCGCAGGACGGCCCGTACGACGTGATCACGGCCTTCCACGGGACGGCGGGGCTCGGCCGGGAGCCGGCCGCCCTCACCCGTTCGGCCCAGCGCGGCGCGGCGATCGTGCTCGCCGGCTGGGGACCGCCGGAGCGGTGCGCGACGACGTCGGTGCTGGGGGTCGCGGCGCGGCTGACGGGCTGGCGGCCGGCGCCCCGGGAGGACCTGGACGGTGCGGTCGTGGCGGCGGGGCTGCGCCCGGACGGCTCGGGTCGGGTGGCGTGCCCGTTCGGCTACGCGGATGCGGACAGCGCGGTGCGGGGGCTGCTGTCCACGGGCGAGTTCGACGCGGCCGTGCGGGCCACGGACCCCGATCAGGTGGAGAAGGAGCTCAGGGAGGCGCTCGAACCGTATCTGCGCCCCGACGGCACGGTGTGGATGCCGAACGTCTTCCGGTACGTCATCGCCCGGGTCCCGTAGGCCCGGCGGGCGGGGGCCCGGCGGGGCCGGGTCAGGCAGGGCCGGGTCAGGCAGGGCCACCGCCGTCCCTCGGTCCGGCGTCCGGCCGTCCGGCGTCCGTCGGTCCGGCGGGGCCAGGTCCGCCGTCCGCCGGGCCGCCGTCCGTACCGCCCACGTCCGCCGGTCGGCCGTCCGTACCACCCGCGTCCACCGATCGGCCGTCCGTACCGCCCGCGCCCGCCGGACCCGCCTCCGTACGTCCGGCGGGTCGTTCCTCCGCGCGGCGGGGGATGCCCGCCGCGCGGTAGGCCGCGTCCTCCTCCAGGGTCTCGTTCTCCAGGAGGGCCTCGGCGAGGGCGTCGAGCTTGTCGCGGTGTTCGCGCAGCTGCCGCAGGGCGCTCTCGTAGCACTCGTCGACGATGCGGCGCATCTCCTCGTCGACGGTGTCGAGGGTGGCGGGCGCCGCCGACAGGCCGTACGCCTGCTGGCCGTCGCCGGGGATCGCGGTCAGCCGGCCGACGCGTTCGCTCATGCCCCAGCGGCCCGCCATGCCGCGTGCGATCTTCGTGACCTGCTCCAGGTCGCTCTCGGCGCCGGTGGTGATGACGCCGAAGACGACCTGTTCGGCCGCCATGCCGCCGAGGGCGCCGATGATCCGGCCGCGCAGGTAGTCCTCGGTGTAGGCGTACTTGTCGGACTCCGGGGTGGACAGGGTGACGCCGAGGGCCCGGCCGCGCGGCACGATGGTGATCTTGCGGACGGGGTCGGCGCCGGGCTGGAGCATGCCGAGCAGGGCGTGGCCGCTCTCGTGGTACGCGGTGCGCCGCCGTTCCTCGGGCGGCATGACCAGCGGCCGTTCGGCGCCGAGCTGCACCTTCTCCAGGGCGTCGGAGATGTCGGACCGGCTGACCGCCTTCTGCCGGCGCTTCACGGCGAGGAGGGCGGCCTCGTTGGCGAGGTTGGCGAGTTCGGCACCGGTCATGCCGGGGGTGGTCTTGGCGACGTGTGCGAGGTCGACGTCCTTGGCGAGGGGGATCTCGCGGGTGTGGATGCGCAGGATGGCCTCGCGGCCGCCGCGGTCGGGCGGGTTGACGTGGACGATCCGGTCGAAGCGGCCGGGCCGGGTCAGGGCGGGGTCGAGGACGTCGGCGCGGTTGGTGGCGGCGAGGACGATGACGCCTTCGGAGCCGGTGAAGCCGTCCATCTCGGTGAGGATCTGGTTGAGGGTCTGTTCGCGTTCGTCGTGGCCGCCCATGCCGGCGCCCGCGCCGCGGGCCCGGCCGATGGTGTCGATCTCGTCGATGAAGATGATGGCGGGGGCGACCTTGCGGGCCTCGGCGAACAGCTCGCGCACCCGGGACGCGCCGACGCCGACGATCATCTCGATGAACTCGGAGGCCGAGGCGGAGAAGAACGGCACCCCGGCCTCTCCGGCGACGGCGCGGGCGAGCAGGGTCTTGCCGGTTCCGGGCGGGCCGGCGAGCAGCACGCCGCGGGGCATCTTGGCGCCGAGCTCGCGGTAGGCGCCGGGGTTCTTCAGGAAGTCGACGACGTCGTTGAGCTCGCCCTCGACCTCGTCGATGCCGGCGACGTCCTCGAAGGTGGTGCGTTTGCCGCTCTCCAGCTCGACCGGCTTCGGCGGGGCCTTGCGGCCGAGCATGCCGCCGGCGCCTCCCAGGCCGGCGCTCATCCGGCGGGCGATGAACACCCACAGCAGGACGAGCAGCAGCATGGGGGCGAGCGAGATCAGCAGGTTGGACAGGAAGCTGCGTTCCTGGACGACCGGCTCGGCGGTGACGACGACGTTCTGCCGGGTGAGCTGGGCCCACAGGTCGTCGTCGGCGAAGGCGGGCCGCTGCGTGGTGAACTTCGTGTAGTCGCCCTCGCCGTCGGGGACGGGCTGCTTGGTCTTCAGCTGGCCCTGGATGGCGTCGCCCTTGGAGTAGATCTTGGTGACGTTGCCGGCGGCGACCTGCTTGTCGAACTCGGTGTACGAGATCGTCGGCCCGTCGCCCTCGTTGAAGAACGAGAGCACGATGTTGGCGATGAGGTAGACGGCGAGCGCGGTGAGGATGAGGCCGCCCCAGCCGCCGGGCATCTTCCTCTTCGCCGGCGGGGGCGGCGCCCCTTCCGAGCGCCAGGGCTGGTCGGTCCGGTCGCGCGGGGGTACGGGGTTGGCCACGGGCTCTCCTCGGGACAGCAGTGGCCCCAGTATCGAAGAGTGGCGCATTCCCGGCATTACGGACGATCTATGGGGATGAAGGGGATGAACAGGGATGAACGGGATGCGAGAGGGCCCGGGGCGGTTGCGCACCGCCCCGGGCCCTCGCTCGTACGGACGCCTTTAGCGCGCCCCCTGGGTCTCAGCCCATGAACTTCTTGAACTCGTCCGGGAGCTCGAAGTCGCCCGGCCCCTGGCCCGCCGCCGGCAGCCCGAAGGCGCCGCCGGCCTGCGCCTGCTCCCGCTTCGCCTGCGCGGCCTGCTCCTCGGCCTTCCGCTTCATCGGGTTGCCGCTCTTGCGCTTGCCCTTGGCCTGCTTGATCTGCTTCTTCTGCCGGCCGGGGCCGCCGCCCATGCCCGGGATCCCCGGCATGCCGGGCATGCCGCCGCCCTGCGCCATCCGCGACATCATCTTGCGCGCCTCGAAGAAGCGCTCGACCAGGCCCTTCACGGCGCTGACCTCGACGCCGGAACCCTTGGCGATACGGGCGCGGCGCGAGCCGTTGATGATCGTCGGGTCCTGGCGCTCGGCCGGGGTCATCGACTTGATGATCGCGCCGACGCGGTCGACCTCGCGCTCGTCGATGTTGTTGATCTGCTCCTTCATCTGGGCCATGCCGGGCAGCATGCCGAGGAGCTTGGAGATGGAGCCCATCTTGCGGACCTGCTCCATCTGGGCGAGGAAGTCGTCGAGCGTGAACTCCTGGCCCTTCTTGGACGCCAGCTTGGAGGCCATCTTGGCGGCCTCTTCCTGGCTGAAGGTCTGCTCGGCCTTCTCGATGAGCGACAGGATGTCGCCCATGCCGAGGATGCGGGACGCCATGCGGTCCGGGTGGAACGCGTCGAAGTCGTCCAGCTTCTCGCCGTTGGAGGCGAACATGATCTGCTTGCCGGTGACGTGCGCGATGGAGAGCGCGGCACCACCGCGGGCGTCGCCGTCGAGCTTGGACAGCACGACGCCGTCGAAGCCGACGCCGTCGCGGAAGGCCTCGGCGGTGTTGACCGCGTCCTGACCGATCATGGCGTCGACGACGAAGAGGATCTCGTCGGGCGACGTGACGTCACGGATGTCCGCCGCCTGCTGCATCATCTCGGCGTCGATGCCGAGGCGGCCGGCGGTGTCGATCACGACGACGTCGAACATCTTCGACCGGGCGTACTCGATCGAGTCCTTCGCGACCTGGACCGGGTCACCGACGCCGTTGCCGGGCTGCGGGCCGTAGAAGGCGACGCCCGCGCGGTCGGCGACGACGGAGAGCTGGTTGACGGCGTTGGGCCGCTGGAGGTCACAGGCGACGAGCAGCGGGGAGTGGCCCTGACCCTTGAGCCAGAGGCCGAGCTTTCCGGCGAGGGTGGTCTTACCGGCACCCTGGAGACCGGCGAGCATGATCACGGTGGGCGCGGTCTTGGCGAACCGGAGGCGGCGGGTCTCGCCACCGAGGATCGTGATCAGCTCGTCATTGACGATCTTGATGAACTGCTGGCTCGGATTGAGAGCCTTGGAAACGTCCGCCCCGAGTGCGCGGGTCTTGACCTGCTTGATGAATTCCCGGACGACCGGGAGAGCGACGTCCGCCTCAAGCAGCGCGATGCGGATCTCCCGGGCCGCGCCGTCGATGTCGGCTTCGGTCAGGCGGCCTTTACCCCGGAGGGTCTTGAAGGTATTCGCCAAGCGGTCGGAGAGAGTATCGAACACGGCGCTCGTCGGTCCTTGGGGTAGGGGGCGGAGAATCGCCCTCCAGGGTATCCGGCCCGGCAAAGTAATGGCCCCCGCCCACCGGATCGGGCGAGCGGGGCACATCCCCGCGGGGGCGGGGAGCACATCCGCGAAGCCGTCAGCCCTGACGACATCCTGGGATCACCCCCGCCTGCGCGGGGAGCACCCGTGCTCAACGACCGGGCGGCCCGAAGGGCACGGGCTACCCCAGCGCCCCCTCCACCGCCTTCGCCACGTCCGTCGCCTCCTCGTCCGACAGGGGTGAGCCGTCCGGCCGGGTCACGTACAGGGTGTCGACCGCGTTCGCGCCCAGGGTCGAGACGTGGGCGCTGCGGACGCGGACGTCGGCGCCCTCCAGGGCGTGGCCGATGCGGTGGAGGAGGCCGGGGGCGTCCTGGGCGCGGACCTCGATGACGGTGGCGTGGCGGGAGGCGGCGGGGGCGACGGTGACGCGGGGTGGTGGCGCCTGTACGCCTCGGCGGCGGGGGTAGGCGGCGTCGCGTTCGGCGAGGCGGGCGGGGATGTCGAGGGAGCCGTCGAGGGCGCGGACGAGGTCGGCGCGCAGGCGGTGGGCCTCGGGGAGCGAGCCGTATTCGGCGGCGACGCGCCAGTCGAGGACGAGGACGGGGCCGCGGCCGAGTCCGGCCGGCAGGGTGATGGCGCGGAGTTCGGCGGCGCGGACGGTGAGGCGGTGCAGGGCGAGGACGCCGGCGACGGCGGGCAGGACGCCGGGCCGCTCGGGGAGGGCGACGAGGAGTTCGACGCCGACGGGTTCGGGCGCGTCGGGGTCGGGGGCCGCCGGTTCGGGTGCGTACGGGGTCTCGTGCGTGTGCAGGGTGAGGACGGGTTCGCCGGTGCGCAGCGCCTCGATGGCGAGCCGTTCCTGTTCGGCGCTGGGCGCGGCGGCCTCGGGGTCGGGCGGCTCCTCCCCCGCGAGGACGCCGGCGACGCGTTTGACGAGGTCGGCGACGAGGGAGGCGCGCCAGGAGGACCAGGCGGCGGGGCCGGTGGCGAGGGCGTCGGCCTCGGTGAGGGCGTGGAGGAGTTCGAGGGCGCCGAGGGTGCCGACGGCGGCGGCGACGGTCCGGACGGTGGCGGGGTCGTCGAGGTCGCGGCGGGTGGCGGTCTCGACGAGGAGGAGGTGGTGGCGGACGACGGTGGCGATGACGGCGACGTCGGCGCGGTCGAAGCCGATGCGGGTGGCGAGGTCGCGGGCGATGGTCTCGCCGGCGACGGAGTGGTCGCCGGGCCAGCCCTTGCCGATGTCGTGCAGGAGGGCGGCGACGAGCAGCAGGTCGGGGCGGTTGACGCGGCGGGTGAGGGAGGCGGCGCGGACGGCGGTCTCGACGAGGTGCCGGTCGACGGTCCAGGTGTGGACGGGGTTGCGCTGGGGGCGGCAGCGGACGCGTTCCCAGTCGGGCAGGAGCCGGGTGACGAGTCCTTCGGCCTCCAGGGCCTCCCAGACGGGGACGGCGGGTTCGCCGGCGCCGAGGAGGGTGACCAGGGCCTCGCGGGCCTCGGCGGGCCAGGGGACGGGCAGGGGCCTCGCGGTGGCGGCGAGGCGGCGTACGGCGTGCAGGGACAACGGGAGGCCGGCCTGGGCGGCGGCCGCGGCGGCGCGCAGCGGCAGGACGGGGTCGCGTTCGGGTCGGGCGCTGAGGGCGAGAACGGCCTCGCCGTCCATCTCGACGACGCCTTCGGCGAGCGGGGTGCGTTCCACCGGCGGTTTTCCGCCGCCGATGAGGCCACCGTTGCGGCCTCCGTTGCGGCCGCCGAGGAGGCCGCGCAGGCGGGGCCGGGCGGAGCGGGCCTTGAGGACCCGGCCGACCTCACGCCAGGTGACGTCGGAGGCGTACGAGACGGTGCGGGCCGCCTCGTACACCTCGCGCAGCAGGGTGTCGGCGTCGAGGAGGCCGAGTTCGGCGGCGACGGCGTCCTGTTCCTGGAGGGCGAGGCGGTCGGTGGCGCGGCCGGTGGCGAGGTGGAGGGCGTCGCGGGCGTCGAGGAGGCGGCGGCGGGCGTCGTCGAGTCCTTCGCGGGGGGCGTCGGCGAGCCAGGAGGCGGCGACGGCGCGCAGGGCCTGGGCGTCGCGCAGGCCGCCGCGGGCCTCTTTGAGGTCGGGTTCGAGGAGGTACTGGAGTTCGCCGGAGCGTTCGGCGCGTTCGCGGCACAGGGCGTCGAGTTCGGGCAGGCGGCGGGGGGCCTGGTTGCGCCAGTCGGCGAGGACGGCGGTGCGCAGGGCTCCCGCGAGGGCGGTGTCGCCGGCGACGGGCCGGGCGTCGAGGAGGCCGAGCTGGACCTTGAGGTCGTCGCCGGCGGTCTTCCGGGCTTCGGCGGGGGTGCGGACGGAGTGGTCGAGGGCGAGGCCGAGGTCCCAGATCGGGTACCAGATGCGGTCGGCGAGGGCGGCGATGGTGCGGGCGTCGGCGGTGCCGTCGTGCAGGAGGAGCAGGTCGAGGTCGCTGCGGGGGGAGAGTTCGCCGCGTCCGTAGCCGCCGACGGCGACGAGTGCGGTTCCGGGGGGCGCTCCGGCGGCCTGGTGGAGGCCGGCGAGCCAGTCGTCGGTGAGGCGGGCCAGGGCGGTACGGCGCGGCGGCCCGGACCGCGTCTTCTCGGTGAGAAGGCGCAGCCGGGCCGCCGCGTAACCGCTGGGTCCCGAGTCTTCGGTGTCCGTTGTCAGGTCGAGGTTCGTCACCCAGCGGCTCCTTACGAGTGGGCTGCTCTACAGCGCGTCCGGTCCGCGTTCGCCGGTGCGGACCCGTACGGCGGTCTCGACCGGCACGCTCCACACCTTTCCGTCACCGATCTTGCCGGTGCGGGCGGCCTTCACGACGACGTCGATGAGCTGTTCGGCGTCGTCGTCCTCGACGAGGACCTCGATGCGGATCTTGGGGACGAGGTCGACGGTGTACTCGGCGCCGCGGTAGACCTCGGTGTGGCCGCGCTGGCGTCCGTAGCCGCTGGCCTCGGTGACGGTGAGCCCGTGGACGCCGAAGGCCTGGAGGGCTTCCTTGATCTCGTCGAGCCGGTGCGGCTTGACGACCGCGGTGATGAGCTTCATGCGTCCACCTTCTTGTTCTCCGTCGGGGCGGGGGCGGGGGCGGCGCTGGTGGCGGCGGTGCGTCCGGCGATGCCGCCGCCGGCCCCGCTGAAGTCGTATGCGGTCTCGGCGTGCTCGACCTGGTCGATGCCGGCGACCTCGTCGTCCTCGCTGACCCGCATCCCCATCGTCTTGTCGATGATCAGGGCGAGGATCGCGGAGGCGATCAGAGAGTAGGCGAGGACGGAGAAGACTCCGATGGCCTGCTTGCCGAGCTGTTCGAGGCCGCCGCCGTAGAAGAGGCCCTTGGCGTCGGACTGGACGCCGCCGGTGGCGAAGAAGCCGACGAGGAGGGAGCCGATGACGCCGCCGACGAGGTGGACGCCGATGACGTCGAGGGAGTCGTCGTAGCCGAACTTGTACTTGAGGCCGACGGCCATGGCGCAGACCAGACCGGCGACGGCGCCGATGGCGAGGGCGCCGAGCGGGGAGCAGGAGCCGCCGGCGGGGGTGATGGCGACGAGGCCGGCGACGGCGCCGGAGGCGGCGCCGAGGGTGGTGAAGGAGCCGTGGCGGAGCTTCTCGTAGATCAGCCAGGCGAGCATGGCGGCGGCGGTGGCGACCTGGGTGTTGACGAACATGACGGCGCCGACGCCGTCGTCGTTGCCGAGCCAGGATCCGGCGTTGAAGCCGAACCAGCCGAACCAGAGCAGGCCGGCGCCGAGCATGACCAGCGGGAGGCTGTGCGGGCGCATCGGGTCCTTCTTGAAGCCGACGCGCTTGCCGATGACGAGGATCACGCCGAGGGCGGCGGCGCCGGCGTTGATGTGGACGGCGGTGCCGCCGGCGAAGTCGATGACGCCCATCTCGAAGAGCCAGCCGCCGGTGCCCCAGACCCAGTGGGCGACGGGGAAGTAGACGATCGTGGCCCACAGGGTGATGAAGAGGGCCCAGGCGGTGAACTTGACGCGGTCGGCGAGGGCGCCGCTGATGAGGGCGGGGGTGATGATCGCGAACATCAGCTGGAAGACGGCGAAGACGTACACCGGGATGGTGTAGCCGGGCCAGAGTTCGGTGATGCCGATGCCGCTGAGGCCGACGTAGTCGGAGGACCAGCCGACGAGCGAGGCGGAGTCGGTGCCGAAGGCGATGCTGAAGCCGTAGAGCACCCACAGGATCGTGACGATCCCGAGGCTGATGAAGCTCATCATCAGCATGTTGAGGGTGGACTTCACGCGGACCATGCCTCCGTAGAAGAAGGCGAGGGCCGGGGTCATCAGCATGACCAGGGCGGAGCAGATGAGCATGAACCCGGTGTTGGCTGCGGAGAGCGTGGGCTCGCCAGCGGCCAGGGTCGTGATGGCTGCTGCCATCGGCGTCTCCTCGTCGTCGGTACGGCCTGTGCGGGGGCGGGGCCGAAGAGCGGCTCGGCCATGAGGGGTGGCCGGTTATGCGCCAGAGATTCGCGCAGCGCGGTTTCCGCCGATGCCGCTCGATGTTTCGCCGCAGTGACGAAGGGGCGGGGCGTGTTACGCGGCCGTGAACGCCAGGGTCACGGAGATGTAACGGGCGTACCATCCGGGGCCCCGGGCCGACCGGTGCCGCGGCCGGGACGGGACGGGAACGGGACGGAAGGCGGCCGGGACCGGGGCCGGTACGGGATGGACGCGGCCGGGACGGGATGAGGACGGGGCCGGGAACGGGCCGGCCGCGCCTGCCGTCCGTATGTCCTTGCGGCGGGGGAGCCGAGTCGGGCTTTACGGGACGGCCGGCGCGGCCGGGGTCTTGGGGCGGGCGGTCGGGGCCCGGTCAGACGGCCTCGGCCGTCTCGGGGAGCAGGGCGGTGAGCCGGTCGGTGAGCTGGACGACTTCGGCGACGTCGCCGAAGTCGCGGGCGGCGGTGTCGACGGTCTTGCGCAGCCGGGTGTTGACCCGTTCGGAGCGGACCCGGCGGGCGACGGTGAGGGCCTTCTCGGCGAGGACGACGGACTGCTCGGGTTCCCGCTTGAGGAGGTGGACGGTGGCCATGCCGATGAGGTTGAGGGCGTAGCTGCGCTGGTGCTCGGGGTCCTTCTCGAAGAGTTCGACGGCCCGTTCCATGAGGGGTTCGGCGAGGGAGGCGTACGTCGGGGAGCGTCCGGCGACGTAGGCGAGGTCGCGGTAGGAGTGGGAGTTCTCGCCGTTGAGCTCGGCCTCGGAGAAGAAGCGGATCCAGTCGGGCTCGGGCTCGCCGTCGAGGCCGACGTCGGCGAAGGTGTCCTCGGCCATGCGGACGGCCCGCTTGCACTTGGAGGGCTGGCCCATGTTGGCGTAGGCGCGGGCCTCCATCGCATACAGCATGGCCTGGGTGCGCGGGGTGGCGCAGTCGCGACTGCCGTACTGGGCGAGGTGGATGAGTTCGAGGGCGTCGTCGGGCCGGCCGAGGTGGATCATCTGGCGGCTCATGGAGGAGAGGATGTACGAGCCGAGGGGCTTGTCGCCGGCCTCCTTGGCGGCGTGCAGGGCGAGCACGAAGTACTTCTGGGCGGTGGGCTGGAGGCCCACGTCGTAGCTCATCCAGCCGGCGAGCTCGGCCAGTTCGGCGGCGCAGCGGAACAGGCGCTGGGCGGTGGCGGCGGGCTGGGGCTCCTGGAGGAGGTCGGTGACCTCGTGGAGCTGGCCGACGACGGCCTTGCGGCGCAGTCCGCCGCCGCACTGGGCGTCCCACTGGCGGAACATGGCGGTGGTGGATTCGAGGAGGTCGAGCTCGACCGGGGAGAGCCGGTGCGTGCGCCGTTCCTCGCCGGGGCCTTCGGTCCGCCCGGGTTCGCCGGCCGGGGTGGGCACGAGCCAGCGCTGCATGGGTTCGATGAGGGCGGGTCCGGCGGCCAGGGAGAGCGAGGAGCCGAGGAAGCCGCGGCGGGCGAGCATCAGGTCGCTGCGGGAGAACTCGCTGAGCAGGGAGACGGTCTGGGGGCCGGCCCAGGGCAGGTCGACGCCGGACACGGACGGCGACTGGTGGGCGGTGCGCAGGCCGAGGTCCTCGATGGCGACGACGGAGCCGAAGCGCTCGGAGAAGAGTTCGGACAGGATCCGCGGGATGGGCTCGCGGGGCTGTTCGCCGTCGAGCCAGCGGCGCACCCGGGAGGTGTCGGTGGAGATGTGGTGCGCGCCCATCTGGCGTGCCCTGCGGTTCACCTGGCGCGCCAGCTCGCCCTTCGACCAGCCGCTGCGCACGAACCACGAGCCCAGCTGCTCGTTGGGGCGCTTGCCGGCAGTCGTACCGTCTGCGCCGTTGCCGCCCACTGGAACGCCCCCATCCACCTGATGTCGTCTGCGAACCCCTGAAAGGATGCCGTGTTCCCGGGAGTCCGTCCGGCGTTTCTACCCCTTCGAACGGAAAACCGGGTTGCCTCCGGCATACCCGTGCGTGGATTCCACCCCGGGTTTCGTGTACCGAAGGTAATCCCACGATCACCCGTCTGGCATGGCGTTTCAAGAAACGCCACCATTCGCCACCCCTTCGAATGAACTCGCCGCGCCCGGAACGCGATTCACTTGACATGCGACGGAACGGGGTCGGCGGACCGCAGCGCGGGGAGGCGTGCGCGGCGGTGCGTACCACCGGCCGCACCACCGCACGCCCCTGGTGGCGACGGAGGGTGGCGGTGGACCTCCGGTCCGTAACCACCGGCGCGTCCGACCCGTTGGAGGGGGCATGGGCTTCACGATCGGCGGCATTCGTGAGATGCGGTCCGGCTCACGTCGCCGCGTACGCACCACGGAGTGCACAGCGGTGGCCGAGTACACCGGGCTGTGGGGCTGGGACGTGGTCCCGGGAGCGCGGGCGGCCGGCGGCCGCTGTTCGTGCGGCGATCCCGGCTGTACGGCTCCGGGGGCGCATCCGCTCGGCTTCGCCGAGCCGGTCCCGGCGGGCGCGGGCCTCGACGAGGCGACGCGGGCGTGGTCGCGGGTTCCGGGGGCGGCGATCCTGCTGCCGGTCGGCCGCTCCTTCGACGTCATCGAGGTGGCCGAGGCGGCGGGCCGGCGGGCGCTGGTGCGTCTGGAGCGGATGGGGCTGCCGCTGGGTCCGGTGTGCGCGACGCCGACGGGGCGGGCGCAGTTCTTCGTGGCTCCGGGCGCGGCGGCCGAGCTGCCGGAGCTGCTGTACCGGATGGGCTGGGACGACGCCGATCTCGATCTGCACTGCCTGGGCCCGGGCGCCCATCTCACCGCCCCGCCCTCGGACCTCGGCGGTCTCGGCCCGGTCCGCTGGCTGCGCCCGCCGACCCTGGACACGGCGGGTGCGCCGCCGCAGGCCCGGCTGCTCCTGGGGACGCTGGCGTACATCTGCCACCGGACGCACTTCTAGGACCGGCCACACGAGGCCGGCCGCACGAGGACCGCACGAGGACCGGCCCCACGAGGACCGCACGAGACCGGCCGCACGAGGACCGGCCCCACGGAGAAGGGCCCCTGCCGTTGAGCTGCGGCAGGGGCCCTTCTCGTACGGGCGGGACGCCCGGCGCTCGCGTCGGCGCGTCAGTCGCCGATCAGGGCGTCGACGAACGCGCCCGGCTCGAAGGGGGCCAGGTCGTCCGGGCCCTCGCCCAGGCCGACCAGCTTGACCGGGACGCCCAGCTCGCGCTGGACGGCGACGACGATGCCGCCCTTGGCGGTGCCGTCGAGCTTGGTCAGGACGATGCCGGTGATGTCGACCACCTCGGCGAAGACCCGGGCCTGGATGAGGCCGTTCTGGCCGGTGGTGGCGTCGAGGACGAGGAGGACCTCGTCGAGCGGGCCGTGCTTCTCGACGACGCGCTTGACCTTGCCGAGCTCGTCCATGAGGCCGGTCTTGGTGTGCAGGCGGCCGGCGGTGTCGATGAGGACGACGTCGGCCTTCTCGGCGATGCCCTCCTTCACGGCGTCGTACGCGATGGAGGCCGGGTCGCCGCCCTCGGGGCCGCGCACGGTGCGCGCGCCGACCCGCTCGCCCCAGGTCTGGAGCTGGTCGGCGGCGGCGGCACGGAAGGTGTCGGCGGCGCCGAGGACGACGGACTTGCCGTCGGCGACCAGGACGCGGGCCAGCTTGCCGGTGGTGGTGGTCTTGCCGGTGCCGTTGACGCCGACGACCATCACGACGCCCGGGACGTCCTCGGGGCTCTCGGTCTTCACCGTGCGGTCGAGGTCGGGGCCGAGGAGGGCGACGAGCTCCTCGCGGAGCAGGCCGCGCAGCTCTTCGGGGGTGCGGGTGCCGAGGACCCTGACGCGCTCGCGCAGCCGCTCGACGAGCTCCTGGGTGGGGGCGACGCCGACGTCGGCGGTGAGGAGGGTCTCCTCGATCTCCTCCCAGGTGTCCTCGTCGAGGTGCTCGCGGGACAGGAGCGTGAGCAGCCCCTTGCCGAGCGAGTTCTGGGAGCGGGCGAGCCGGGCCCGGAGCCGTACGAGACGGCCGGCGGTGGGCTCGGGCACCTCGATGGCGGGGGCCTCGGGGGCGGGCGGCTCCTCGACGACGACCGGGGCCTTCGGGGCCTCGGCGGTGGGGAGCTCGACCTCCTCGACGGTGCGGCGTGGTTCTTCCCGCGGTGTCTCCGCCTCGTCGCCGACGTGCGGTTCGGCGGGCGGAGCGGTGAGGGTCGGCGTGGTGGACGGCGGCTCGGCCGGCGGCAGCTGCTTCTTCTTGCGACCGCTGATCACGAGCCCGCTGGTCACGGCGACCGCGACGACGAGAGCGATGACTACAGCAAGGATGAGTTCCATAACGGTCCCAGTATCGGCCACGAGGGCGCCGGAGGCGGAGCACGTAGAGTGGTGGTTCCCCCCCATCTGTACGACGGAGTACCCCTATGCCCCACGCGCCCGAGACCGAAGGCGTGCCGAGCGGCGGCACGCTGGAGAGCCGCGGCCTCGAACCCGTGCCCGACGCCGAGCGGACCGGCCGGGTCCGTGAGCTCTTCCCGACCTGGGTCGCCGCCAACATCAGTGTGCTGCTGCTCACCATGGGCGCGGGGCTGATCGTGTTCAACGGCCTGAACTTCTGGCAGGTGCTGCTGGTGGCGGTGGCCGCGCCGGTCCTGTCGTACGGGATCGTGGGTGTGATCTCGATCGCGGGGAAGCGTGGTGGCGCGCCGGGCATGGCGCTGTCGCGGGCGGTGTTCGGCCAGCGAGGAAACCTTTTTCCTGGGTCGTTGATCTGGGTGGCCCGCTGGGGCTGGGAGACCATCAACGCGGTCACCGGCGCCTACGCGGTGCTGACGGTGCTGGACCTGCTGTTCGGCGTGAAGTCGAACACGTTCCTCATCGTGGTGACGCTGCTGGCCTTCGTCTCCTGCACCTTCCTGGTGTCCGGGCTCGGGATCAACGCGCTGCGGGTGTGCAGCACCTGGTCGACGTACCTCTTCGGCGCGTTCTCGGTGCTGGTGCTGGTCCATCTGGTGGCGAACACCGACTGGTCGGCGGTCTTCGCCAAGCCGGCCGGGTCGACGGCGATGCTGATCGCCGGCATCGGCACGATCGCGGCGGGCGGCATCAGCTGGGTGCCGTCGGGCCCGGACTTCACCCGCTATCTGCCGCGTACCGCGTCCTCGAAGGCCGTGGTCGGCTCGACGGTCGGCGGCGCGGGGATCGTCGTGCTGCCGATGGTGCTGATGGGCGCCGTGATGGCGGTGTCGACGCCGGACCTGGCCTCGGCGCAGGACCCGGTGTCCTTCATCGGCGCGCTGCTGCCGGCGTGGATCTCGGTGCCGTACCTGCTGATCGCCCTGATCGGGATGCTGCTGATCAACTCGATGTCGATGTACTCGGCCGGATTCACCGCGCAGACCCTCGGCATCAAGGTGTCGCGGGCGGCGGCGGTGAGCGTGAACGCGGTGATCAGCCTGGTCTTCGGCTTCCTGCTGATGGTGGTGGCGACCAGCTTCATCGGCTCGTTCATCTCCTTCCTGACGCTGCTGGCGGTGGCGTTCTCGGCGTGGATCGGCGTCTTCGGCGTGGACATGCTGCGCCGGACGTCGTACGACGCGGAGGCGCTGATGGACACGGGGCGGACGAGCGCCTACTGGTACCGGGGCGGCTTCGCCTGGCAGGCGATGACGGCGTGGGCCGTGGCGCTGGTGGCGGGTCTGCTGTTCACGAAGGTGGACTGGTTCGCGGGGCCGCTGGCGTCCTCGTGGATCGGCCGGAACGGGCTCGGCTGGGCGGCGACGATCGTGGTGGCGGCGGTGCTGTACGCGGTGCTGCCGAGGGACCGCGCGGCGGCGGCCGGGGCCGTGGAGCCCGCCGGGTCCGCCGGTTCCGCCGAGGCGCGCGAGACCGTTTCCATCTGACGCTTCGTCAGCTACCGTCCCCCTCCACGAGCACCTGTGGAGGGGGACTTCCCATGCCGTTCACCGTCGTCCGCTTCAACCTCGTCGACCCGCACGCCGATCCGGTCTCCCTCTCGGCGCGCTACCGGGCGGCCGTGGAGATGGCGGCCCACGCCGACGCGCACGGGGTCGACACCGTGCAGACCGAGGAGCACCACGGGGCGGCGAACAACTGGCTCCCCTCCCCCTTCGTCTTCGCGGGCGCGGTCTTCGGGGCGACGAGGAGGATCGCGGTGACCGTGTCGGCGATCATCGGCCCGCTGCACGACCCGCTGCGGCTCGCGGAGGAGATCGCGGTCCTGGACCTGCTGAGCGGGGGCCGGCTCGTGACGGTGGCGGGGATCGGCTACCGGCCGCGGGAGTACGAGGAGCGCGGGGTCGACTGGGGGCGGCGCGGCCGGCTCCAGGACGAGCTGCTGGAGACCCTGCTCGCGGCCTGGTCCGGCGAGCCCTTCACGTATCGGGGCCGTACGGTTCGGATCACCCCGCGGCCCGTCACCCGGCCGCACCCGCTGCTGCTCGTCGGGGGTTCGTCGAGGGCGGCGGCCCGCCGGGCGGCCCGGCTCGGCCTCCCGCTCTTCCCGAGCGCGCACCTGCCGGAGCTGGAGACGTACTACCGGGAGCAGTGCGCCGCGTACGGGACGGAGGGCTGGACGATGATGCCGGCCGAGGTGACCCCGCTGCTGCACGTGTCGGAGGACCCGGAGAGGACCTGGGCCGCGTACGGGCAGCACTTCCTGCACGAGGCGCGGACCTACGCGTCCTGGCAGTCGAAGGACATCCGCTCGGCGGTGCGCTCGCGCGCGACGACGGTGGCGGAGCTGCGGGCGGAGGGGGTGTACCGGGTGGTGACGCCCGAGGAGTGCGTGAGGCTCGGGCGGGAGCTGGAGAGTCTGGTGCTGCATCCCCTGTGCGGCGGGATGCCGGTCGAGGAGGGGTGGCGGAGCGTCGGGCTGTTCTGCGACCGGGTGCTGCCGGGGCTGGGGGCCGGGGACGTCACCTCCTAGCGCCGGTGTCGTACGCGAACGGCTTGCCAAGTGGGCCGCGCCGCGCCAGTGTTCGCTGTCGTGATCAGTCAGATAGTGACCCTCGTCGGCGTCCTCGCCGGTGCCCTGACCTCGTTCCTCGTGACCTCCGTGGCCGAACGGACACGGCACCGCCGGACCATGGCGACGCGCTGGGACGAGCGCAAGCTCGCCACCTACATCGAGTACGCCGAGTGCGTGAAGGAGATATCCAGTACGGCCAAGCGGGCCCGCCAGGCGGCGGAGGGGTCGGACGAACGCGCGGACTACCTGGCCCGCATGGAGACGGCCGAGCTGCGGCGGTCCGTGCTGTTCGAGACCCTCGTCCTGCTGGCCTCGCCGGCGGCGATCGAGGCCGCCCACGAGGTGAACCTCGCCCTGTGGCGGGAGGAGATCGCCACCAGGAACGGTGAGGGGGGCGACGAGGAGGGTGAGCTGATCGAGCTGATGAACCGCTATCACGAGCGGGCCCGTGCGGATCTGGGCGTCGCGAGCGGTGGCCTGGCGGCGTAGCGGGAGTGCGTCCCGGCCGGTGACGCCGGACCGCCCCGGTGCCGGGTGTGGACCCGGCACCGGGGCGGTCGCGCGTTCCGAGGAGAGGGGCAGCGGGGATTAGCCCATCTCCTCCAACGCCTTGCCCTTGGTCTCCTTGACGAACCTGAGCACGAAGGGGATCGAGAGCACGGCGAAGATCGTGTAGATCACGTAGGTGCCGGAGAGGTTCCAGTCCGCGAGGGACGGGAAGCTGGCGGTGATGGCCCAGTTGGCGATCCACTGGGCGGAGGCGGCGACGCCGAGGGCGGCGGCGCGGATGCGGTTGGGGAACATCTCGCCGAGGAAGACCCAGACGACCACGCCCCACGACAGGGCGAAGAAGAGCACGAAGACGTGGGCGGCGACGAGGGCCACGACGCCCTGGGTCTCGGGCAGCTTGCCGTCGACGAGGTCGGCGGAGAAGGCCCAGGCCTCGACGGCGAGGGCGAGGGCCATGCCGGCGGAGCCGACGAGGGCGAGCGGCCGGCGGCCGACCCGGTCGACGAGGACCATCGCGATCACGGTGCCGATGATGTTGATGATCGACGTGGTGAAGGAGTAGAAGAACGAGCTCGACGGGTCGATGCCGACGGACTGCCAGAGCGTCGCGGAGTAGTAGAAGGCGACGTTGATGCCGACGAGCTGCTGGAAGACGGAGAGTCCGATGCCGACCCAGACGATGGGCAGCAGCCGGGACTTCGAGCCGGCGACGAGCAGGTCCTTGAAGGTGGACTTGTGCTCGCGACGCATGGCCTGGTCGATCTCGGCGACCCGGCGGTCCAGGTCGACGCCGTGGCCCTCGACCTCGGCGAGCACCTCCTTGGCCTTGTCGACGCGGCCGACGGAGATGAGGAAGCGGGGCGACTCGGGGATGGCGAACGAGAGCAGGCCGTAGAGGAGCGCGGGCACGACCATCACGCCGAGCATCCACTGCCAGGCCTCCAGGCCCGCGATCTCACCGCGCTGGTCGCCGTCGGCGAGCTGGAGGATGCCGTAGTTGACCAGCTGCGAGATGGCGATGCCGATGACGATGGCGGCCTGCTGGAAGGAGCCGAGGCGGCCTCGGTAGGCGGCGGGGGCGACCTCGGCGATGTAGGCGGGGCCGATCACGGAGGCCATGCCGATGGCGAAGCCGCCGACGATCCGCCAGAAGGCCAGGTCCCACAGGGCGAAGGGGAGCGCGGAGCCGACGGCGCTGATGGTGAACAGGACGGCGGCGATCTGCATGCAGCGGATCCGGCCGATGCGGTCGGCCATGCGGCCCGCGGTGGCGGCGCCGATGGCGCAGCCGATCAGGGCGATGGCGATGACCTGGGCGAGCGTGCCGGAGCCGATGGCGTAGCGGTCGCGGATGGCCTCGACGGCGCCGTTGATGACGGAGCTGTCGTACCCGAAGAGGAAGCCTCCCATCGCGGCCGAGGCCGTGATGAAGATGACGTGTCCGATGTGGTCCGGGTGGGCCGAACGGCCCTCGGACGGAGGCGGTGTGGGCGCCTGCGCGGTGCTGGTCACGGGGACTCCTCGGGGCTCCGGCAGCGTCGCCGGTGCGGTGGGGGGCGAGCCCTTCCAGTGGCGCACAACTTCACGCCGCCCACCACTTGAAGGTAAAAGCAACGTTGCAGAGACTATTCCTTCAGGTTTCGAAGTCAAGAGGGAATGTCGTATGACTTCAAACGCACGGCGTGTCCCCTTGCCTTCAGAAGTTGAAGGTACTGGTCTCAGCGCAGCCGCTGGCTGATGACCTTCGATACCCCGTCGCCCTGCATGGAAACGCCGTACAGCGCGTCGGCGACCTCCATCGTCCGCTTCTGGTGCGTGATCACGATCAGCTGCGAGGACTCCTGGAGCTCCTGCATGATCCGGATCAGCCGCTGCAGGTTGGTGTCGTCGAGCGCCGCCTCGACCTCGTCCATCACGTAGAACGGGCTCGGCCGGGCCTTGAAGATCGACACCAGCAGCGCCACCGCCGTCAGCGAGCGCTCGCCGCCGGACAGCAGCGAGAGCCGCTTGACCTTCTTGCCGGGCGGACGGGCCTCCACGTCGACACCGGTGGTGAGCATGTCGTCCGGGTCGGTCAGCACCAGCCGGCCCTCGCCGCCCGGGAAGAGCCGCGAGAACACGCCCTCGAACTCGCGGGCCGTGTCCCGGTACGCCTCGGTGAACACCTGCTCGACCCGCAGGTCCACCTCCTTCACGACCTGAAGGAGGTCGGCCCTGGTCTTCTTCAGGTCCTCCAGCTGCTCGGAGAGGAACTGGTGCCGCTCCTCCAGGGCGGCGAACTCCTCCAGGGCGAGCGGGTTGACCTTGCCGAGCTGCTGGTACGCCCGTTCGGCGGCCTTGAGCCGCTTCTCCTGCTCCGAACGGACGAAGGGGCGCGGCTGGTTGCGCGGATGGTCGGGGTCCTCAGGAAGCCGTTCGCCCTCGGCGGGCGGCGACGGCGGTACGGGCAGGTGGGGGCCGTACTCGTCGACGAGCGTGGCCGGCTCCACGCCGAGCTCCTCCAGCGCGCGGGTCTCCAGCTGCTCGATCCGCAGCCGCTTCTCCGCGCCGAGGACCTCGCCGCGGTGGACGGAGTCGGTGAGCTTGTCGAGCTCGGCCTTCAGCTCGCGGCCCCGGGCCCGGGCGGACGCGAGGCCCTGCTCGCGGGCGCTCTTGTCGGCCTCGGCGAGGGCGCGTTCCCGCTCGGCGCGGACCAGGGACACCTCGATGTGGGCGAGGAGCTGGCGGGCGCCCGAGGCGACGGCGGCGGCGACCTCGGCCTCGTGGCGCAGCCGCGCCCGGCGCTGTTCGGCGCGCGCCCGTGCCTCGCGCTCGGCGCGGGCCGCCCGGTCCAGGGCGTCGGCCCGTCCGGCCAGGCCCTTGACCCGCTCCTCGTGGGTACGGACCTTGAGCCGGGCCTCCATCTCGGTCTGGCGGGCGTTGGAGCCGTCGATGGCGAGCCGGTCCCGTACGGAGGTGTCGGGCTCCTCGTCGGCCGGGGTCTCCTCGGCGACGAGCAGCCGCTCGGTCAGCTCCTCGGCCTCGACGAGCGCCTTCTCCAGGGCCTCCTGGGCGCGGGAGGCCGCTGCGGCGGCGCGCTCGGCCTCGCCGGCGGCGCCCTTGGCCTGCCCGGCGAGCCGGCCGAGCTGCTGGGCCACGGCCGACTTCTCCCGTTCGGCGCGGCGGCGCCGCTCCCCCAGCTCCTCGACCAGCCGCGCGGCCTCCCGCCTGCGCTCGGCGGCCTGCTCCTGCGCGGCCGCCGACTCCCGGCAGCGCACCTCCAAGCCGGCCAGCTCGGCCGCCGCCTCGTCCACGGACGCCTGCACTTCGAGGAGGCTGGGCGCGCCGGCGGAGCCGCCGTGCGCGAGGTGCGCCCCCAGCAGGTCGCCCTCCGCCGTCACGGCCGTGAGCTCGGGCCGCGCCCGCACGACCTCGACCGCCTCGTCGAGCGTGCCGACCACGACGACGTCCTTCAGCAACCGCCGTACGGCTCCGAGCAGTGCGTCGGGACCGGAGACCAGCCGCACGGCGGGGACGGCGGTGACGCCGCCGACCTCCAGGGCGGCGGGCGGCTCGGCGGCCGGGTCCGGCACGCCCGCGAGCAGCAGGGAGGCGCGGCCGGCGTCCTGTTTGCGCAGGAGGCGCAGGGCCTCCGCGGCGGCGGTGGGGCCGGTGACGGCGAGGGCGTCGGCGGCGGCGCCGAGGGCGGCGGCGAGGGGGAGCTCGTGGCCGGGGACGACGGTGAGGAGTTCGGCGGCCGGGCCGAGCAGGCCGGTGAGATCGGCGGCGAGCAGGGCGCCGGTGCCGTCCTTGCGGCGCAGGCCGAGGGCGAGGGCGTCGTGGCGGGCGCGGGTGGCGGCGCGGGCGCGGTCGGCGGCGGCCGCGGCGTCGCGGGCGGCGGCGAGCGCGGACTCGGCGTCGGCGAGCTCCCGGCGGGCGGCCTCGTAGCGCTCCGCCAGCTCGGTGTCCCCGGCGTCGAGCCCGTCGACCTCGGCCTTCAGCTGCTCGTACTCCTCCTGGGCCCGGACCGCCCGCTCCCCCGCCTCGTCGCGGGCGGCGGCGAGCCGGTCGATCTCGGCCTGGGCGGCGGCGGCGCGCGAGCGGGCCGCGTTGACCTGGCCGTGCAGCCGGGCCAGGCCCTCGCGGCGGTCGGCGATGGCGCGGGCGACGTCCTTGAGGCGGCGTTCCTCGACGACGAGGGCGCGCTCCAGTTCGGCGCGGTGGGCGACCGTGTCCTCCAGGGCGCGCTCGGCGGCCTCCAGGGCGGCCTCCAGCTCGGCCTCCTGTTCGCGGATGCGGGCGGCCTCGCGTTCCATGTCCTCGGGTTCGCGGCCGCGCCGTTCCTCCACGGGCCGGTCGCCGGCGCTCTTCACGCGCGCGTCGGCGAGGGAGATCGTGCCGCGCACCCGCTCGGCGAGCTGCGAGAGCTCGTACCAGGTCTGCTGGGCGCGCTGGAGGCGTGGAGCGAGGCGGCGCACCTCGTCCTCCAGTTCGGCTTCCCTGGTGAGGGCGGCCTTCAGCTCGGCCTCGGTCGCCTCCTTGCGGGCGAGCAGCGCGGCCTCGTCGGCGACCTCGGCCTTCAGGGCCTCCTTGAGGCGTACGAGGTCGTCGGCGAGGAGCCGCAGCCGGGCGTCGCGCAGGTCGGCCTGGATGACGGCGGCGCGGCGGGCGACCTGCGCCTGCCGGCCCAGCGGTTTGAGCTGACGGCGCAGTTCGTCGGTGAGGTCCTGGACGCGGGCCAGGTTGGCCTGCATCGCGTCCAGCTTGCGCAGCGCCTTCTCCTTGCGCTTGCGGTGCTTGAGGACGCCGGCGGCCTCCTCGATGAAGGCGCGGCGGCCCATCGGGTCGGCGTGCAGGACGGAGTCGAGCTGGCCCTGGCCGACGATGACGTGCATCTCGCGGCCGATGCCGGAGTCGGACAGCAGGTCCTGGATGTCGAGCAGGCGGCAGGTGTCGCCGTTGATCTGGTACTCGCTGCTGCCGCCGCGGAACATGATCCGCGTGATGGTGACCTCGGCGTAGTCGATGGGGAGGGCGCCGTCGGAGTTGTCGATGGTCAGCGAGACCTCGGCCCGGCCGAGCGGGGGCCGCCCGGTGGTGCCGGCGAAGATGACGTCCTCCATCTTGCCGCCGCGCAGCGACTTCGCGCCCTGCTCTCCCATGACCCAGGACAGGGCGTCCACGACATTGGACTTGCCGGAGCCGTTGGGGCCGACGACGCAGGTGATCCCCGGTTCGAACCGCAGCGTGGTGGCGGAGGCGAACGACTTGAAACCGCGGAGCGTGAGGGCCTTGAGGTGCACGCCTGCGGACTCTACCCGGGGCCGTGGGTTTCACCTGTGAAGGTGCAGGGCACACCCTCCCCCAAGGAAACCGTGGCACGGGGGGCGTGGTGGCCCGGGAAGCGGGCCGGGAAAGAGCCCGGGAAGAGGGGGCCAAGAAAGAAGGGACGCCGAAGCGTCCCTTGCATATCCAGCTGTGCCGGCGAATGTGTTTCTCACCTGGCCCCTCGGGGCTGAGACCTCAGGTGAGCGCAGGCTCCGCCTTGGTGACGTCGAGATCGATGCTGTCCAGCAGCGAGTCTCCCTGCTGAGCGGCGGCGGTCAGCGCGTCGTTCTCGGACTGGATCCGAACAAGCTCGGACTCGAGGTCCTGGACGCGCTGCTGAAGCCGTCGCATCTCGGCGAGGAGTCGCGGGTCGGAGCCGCCGACGTAACCGAGAAGCGCCTTTGCCATGATGGATGGTCCTCCACAATGAGTGACCGACCGATGCGGTGTGGGTCGTGAGGGATTCGCACCCGCGGTGCTCGACCGTGCTCTTTGTCGTGCCCGTTCTCACGCTCGAACAGCTAAGGTGCGCGGGGCTTCCAGAGTCTCACCAAAAAGTTTGACGGTCAACACGATCACGCCCGTCATCGCGGGCTCACCGGGGGGTCCGCGGCCGTACGCAGGACGGCGGCGCCTCGCAACTCGGTGCCCGGGGGGCGTAGAGATCATCCTTCCTCGCGGAGCCTGGCACGGCAAGTGCTTCTTGGCAATCACCAGGCTTTTTCCACTTCGCGAACTGTTCGTCGAACGTCCGCCCGAGGCCGGTTCCGGTCACCGGGCGGAGCGGGCACGAGGAGATCGTCAGCGGATGGAGAAGGTGTCGTAGACGCCGCGCGGGGTGTCCCAGATCTCAGTGACTCCATCGACCCGGCCGGGCGTGTCGTCGGAGCGGAGCCAGTCGAGGAGACGGTGGCAATTCTCACGCGGCCCCTCGGCCACCACCTGGACCCGGCCGTCGTCGAGGTTCAGGGCGAAGCCGACGAGCCCCCCGATCTCCAGCGCGTTTGCCCTGGTGAACCAGCGGAAGCCCACTCCCTGTACCCGGCCGCGCACCCAGGCGGTCATCCGTACGTCGTCGTTCATGGCTGCACGCTAACGGGCGAATTACGGAAGGGGCACGTCGGCCCGGCGTGTCATGGCGTACAGTCCCGACGGAATGGGGCTCACCCGTTTGGCCGCGCCCCGCTCGACAGCATCCACAGCAGCAAAGACAGCAAAGATCGTCAGGGAGGCGGAGGAGATGGGACGTCATCGCGGCGCACGACGTGGCGCACCCGTGCGCACCGGGCTGCTCGGTGTCTCCGCGGCGGTCGCGGTCGGCGCGATCGGCGTGGCCGCGGGTCTGCTGCCGGGCGGCGACACGTTCACGATCGGGAGCAGCGCGACCGGTGAGCAGCGCACCGAGGCGCAGCAGGCCCCGAGCCTGACGACGCAGGGCGGCTCCTCGGCATCCCCGGCCGCTCCGGGCACCGGCGCCCCCAGGGCCGCGTCCCCGTCGACGGTCCCCTCGCCGAAGCCCTCGGCATCGAAGCCCGCCGCGACGAAGGCGAAGCCTTCCTCCCCGCCCTCGTCCGAGCCCGCCCCGAAGCCGGCCCCCAAGGTCACCAAGACCACGAGGACGCCGGCGGCCGAGCTCCCGCGGGCGGCCCGTCCGACCGAGGCTCCGACCGCCAAGGCCCCCGTCTCCTCCCCCTCCGCCGTCACCCGCTCCCTGAGCAGCCGGGCGACGGCCGCCGAGGCGGAGGTCGTGCGGCTGGTGAACGTCGAGCGTGCCCAGGTCGGCTGCGGCCCGGTGCGCTCCGACTCGGGTCTCGCGGCCCTGGCCGGCGCCTTCAGCGCGGACATGGCCGCCCGGGACTTCTTCCACCACATCGACCCCGACGGCGCCACCCCGTGGAGCCGGGCCGCGAAGGCCGGCATCACCAACCTGGGAGCCGAGAACATCGCCCGCGGACAGGTCGACGCGGCCGCGGTGATGAAGTCCTGGATGGCGAGCGACGGCCACCGCGCCAACATCCTGAACTGCGACTACAAGGAGCTCGGCGTGGGCGTCCACTTCGCCGAGGGCGGCCCGTGGTGGACGCAGGACTTCGGTTTCTGAGCTCCCCTCGTACGTGAGCGAAGGGCCCCGTCACCGGATCGGTGACGGGGCCCTTCGGCTTGCCCGAGCGATCAGGCGGCGGCCTTGCCGCGGGCGAACGTGCGGGCGGTCTCGGCGACGCGGCGGCCGAGGTGCTCGGCGGTGGCGATGTCGGCCTTGTGGACGCCCTCGGGACCGAGGTCGGCCGGGGTCTGGGCGCCGGCTCCGGAGAAGAAGCCGAGGCGGTTGAGGTCGTTCTCGGAGGCCTCGCTGGTGTTCCAGCCCGGCTTCAGGCCGAGGTTGACCCAGGTCATGCCGTGCTGGCCGGCGAGGGTCTGGAAGAACTGCAGGGTGTGCAGCTTGTCGCCGCTCTTGGAGCCGGAGTTGGTGAAACCGGCGGCCAGCTTGTCCAGCCAGGCGTCGGCGAACCAGCGCTTCGAGGTGGCCTCGGCGAACTGGTGGAAGGCGCCGGACGCGGTGCCCATGTAGGTGGGCGAGCCGAAGACGATCGCGTCGGAGGCGTCGAGGAGCTCCCACTGGGCGTCGGTGATCTCGTCGACCTTGATCAGGTGGACGGTGGCACCGGCGTCGGCGGCGCCGTCCCGGACGGCCTCGGCGAGGACGGCGGTGTGGCCGTAGCCGGAGTGGTACGCGATGGAGACGACGGGCGTGGTCATGGAAGGGCTCCTCGGCGATGTGATGGAACGGCAGGGGGAACGCCCAGAAGTAGAGCACTAACTTTTGGAAAGTGCAACCCATTGGTTAGCGCTACCCGTCGCACAGCGCTGTACGGGAGTATGGTGGAGAGCATGACCGACGACCTCGCCTACAACGTGTTCGCGAAGGACTGCCCCTCGCGCGGCACGCTGGAGCACGTGACCGGCCGATGGGGCAGCCTGACCCTGGGCGCGCTCCACGAAGGCTCGTTCCGCTTCAACGAGCTGCGGCGCAGGGTCGACGGCGTGAGCGAGAAGATGCTGTCCCAGACGCTGCACGCCCTGGAGCGCGACGGCCTCGTGCACCGCGAGGCCCAGCCCACCAATCCCCCGCGCGTGGACTACCGGCTCACGCCGCTGGGCGCGGAGGTCGCCGAGCGGCTGCTCGGTCTGATCCACCTGGTGGAGGGCCGCATGGACCAGGTCCTCGCCGCCCGGGAGGCATACGACGCGGAGCGCACGGCCGTCGTCACGCCGTAACCCCGTCAGGCGGTAAGGCCGCGCCGGGACCGCTCAGGCGGCCCGCGTCGCCCCGGCCGGGGCGCGCGGCGGGCGCTGGCAGCGCGGGCAGTAGTAGCTGGAGCGGTTCATCCAGGGGCGCCGGCGCATCGGCGTGCCGCAGCGGCGGCAGGGCTCGCCCTCCCGCCCGTAGGCGTCGAGCGACCGGTCGAAGTAGCCGGACTCGCCGTTCACGTTCACGTACAGCGCGTCGAAGCTGGTGCCGCCGGCCGCGAGCGCCGCGTTCATCACGTCCCGTATGTGCCCGAGCAGCTCGGCCGAGCGCGGCCGGGTCAGGGTGGCGGTCGGCCGGTCGTAGTGCAGTCGCGCCCGCCACAGCGCCTCGTCGGCGTAGATGTTGCCGACGCCGCTGATCAGCGACTGGTCGAGCAGCGCCCGCTTGATCGTCGTACGCCGCAGCCGCAGCGCGCTCTGGAAGGCGGCGTCGTCGAAGGCGGGGTCGAGCGGATCGCGGGCGATGTGCGCGATGACGTCCGGGAGCCCGTCGGTGCTCTCCGGGGCCGTGTCGTGCAGGGAAAGGCCGCCGAAGGTCCGCTGGTCGACGAAGCGCAGCTCGGTGCCGGCGAGGTCGGCGAAGCGGATCCGGATCCGCAGGTGCTTCTCGTCGGCCGCGCCCTCGGGCTGCACCAGGAGCTGGCCGCTCATGCCGAGGTGCCCGAGCACGGAGGCGCCGGCGTCCGCCAGCGGCAGCCACAGATACTTGCCGCGCCGCTGCGCCACCCCGAAGCGGTGCCCCTTCAGCCGGGCGGCGAAGTCCGCCGCGCCCTCCGGATGGCGGCGCACGGCCCGCGGGTGCAGGACCTCCACGTCGGCGACGGTCCGCCCCGCGACCCATCGCTCAAGACCGCGTCGTACGACCTCGACCTCGGGCAGCTCGGGCACGGGACTCCTCCGGATGACGTTCGGCGGGTGATGCCCGCAGCCTACAACCGCCGGGGTGCGCCCCGGCATGACGATGCCCCCGTCCCTGGAGAGGGCGGGGGCACCGGGAAGCGAAAGGTCAGGCCGTGGCCTGGTCCCTGGCGGAAGAGGGGTCGGCGGCCTCTTCCCCGTCGCCCGCGACGGCGGTGTCGACCGCGTGCTCGACGGCGGCCTTGGCCGCCGCCACGCGCTCGTCCGCGGCCGCGCGAATCGCGCGCCACGCGGATTCCGCCGCCTGCTGCTCCGCTTCCTTCTTGCTGCGGCCGGTGCCGGTGCCGTACGAGACACCACCGACGCGGGCGGCAGCAGTGAAGGTCTTCTCGTGGTCCGGACCCTCCTCGCTGACGAGGTACTCCGGAACACCCAGACCCTCGGCCGCGGTCAGCTCCTGGAGACTGGTCTTCCAGTCCAGGCCCGCACCGAGGTTCGAGGACTTCTCGATCAGCGGGTCGAAGAGCCGGTGCACCAGCTCGGACGCCGCGTCGAGGCCCTGGTCGAGATAGACCGCGCCGATCACCGCTTCAAGGGTGTCGGCGAGGATGGACGCCTTGTCCCGGCCGCCCGTGCCTTCCTCGCCCCGGCCGAGCCGGATGAAGGAGCCGAGGTCGAGGCCGCGGCCCACCTCCGCCAGCGCACGCGAGTTGACCACCGCGGCCCGCAGCTTGGCCAGCTGGCCTTCGGGCAGGTCGGGGTGGGTGCGGTACAGCGTGTCCGTGACCACCAGGCCGAGCACGGAGTCCCCGAGGAACTCCAGCCGCTCGTTGGTGGGCAGACCGCCGTTCTCGTACGCGTAGGAACGGTGGGTGAGCGCACGCACCAGAAGGGCGGACTCGAGCTGATACCCGAGCCGCCCTTCCAGAAGCGTGTGGGACGAGGCTGAACTGACGTGGTCAGACATCGTGCCTCTCACCAGCCCCTCAGACCGAGAGGACCTGGCGCTTGTTGTAGGTGCCGCAGCTCGGGCACGCGATGTGCTGCTGCTTCGGCTCCTGGCAACGCTCACACGAAACCAGGGTGGGGACCGCAGCCTTCCACTGCGACCGGCGGTGGCGCGTGTTGCTGCGCGACATCTTCCGCTTCGGAACAGCCACGGCTACTTCTCCTGCTTCTCGTCGACACCGGATGCGGCATCGCTCATGTTGTCCTTCTCGTCGGTTCCCAGCGAACCGGCGAGTCCCTGCAGTGCCGCCCAACGTGCGTCGACGGCGTCATGGTGGTGGTCCGGGTCGTCGTTCAGGTTGGCTCCGCACTCGGAGCACAGACCCGCACAGTCCTCCCGGCACACCGGCTGCATCGGCAGTGCGAGCACCACCGCATCACGCAGCACGGGTTCGAGGTCGAACATGCCGTCCTCGAGGGGGATCATGTCCTCGTCGTCCTCGGCTTCGTCGTCCGCGGCCGCCTTCGAGCGGCCCCGGTCGTCGGAGTCGGGGTACGAGAACATCTCCTGGAAGTCCGCGTCGACATCAAGCTCGACGGGCTCCAGACACCTTACGCACTCCCCCTCGGCCGATGCACGGGCGGTGCCTGTGACAAGCACCCCTTCCATGACCGACTCGAGACGGAGCTCGATCTCCACCGGGGCGCCCTCGGGCACCGCGATGACGTCGGCGATCCCCAGGTCGACCGGGGCGTCGACCGTGCGGGAGAGCCGCTGCATGGCACCAGGACGCCGCCCCAGCTCGTGCGTGTCGAACACGAGGGGGTTGCGATGGTCGAGGCGCGTGCTCAGGGCTCTTCCTGCTTTCGGATCGTTCACGACGTGGGGGCTGCCGTACGCATCGCCAGTCGAAGCGGGCAGCATGGATCGCGGACATAGCGCGACCGAACAGCCAGGATACTGGACGCTTCGCTCACAGCCCAATCCGGGCTGCCTCGCTCACCGCCCGGTCCGGGCTAGTGGCCCTGTTCGTACCGGCGCAGCTGGTCCAGGTCGATCATGCTCGTGTCGAAGAAGCTGGTCTCGTCGAGCGAGGCGGCCGGCTGGGGCTGGTGCTGCGGCTGCGGCGGGGCGGCCTGCGGCTGTTCGTAGCCGTACTGCGGCTGGTACCCGTAGGGGTCGGCCTGCGGCTGCTGGTAGGCGTAGGGGTCCTGGACCGGCTGTTGGTAGGCGTACGGGTCCTGGACGGGCTGCTGGTAGGCGTACGGGTCGTGCTGCGGCTGCGGCGGGGCGGCCTGCTGCTGCGCCGGGATCTGTACGGGCTCGGGGTCGGCCAGCTCCGCGAGACCGGCCAGGTAGTCGGCGTCGCTGGTGTGCGGCGTCCCCGGGCCGGCCGCGTCCTGCGCGGCCATGTGCTCGCCGAGGGCGTCGCTGGCGATCCGGCCGTGCAGCTTCTGGCGGCCGCGGCCAACCGCCTCCAGGGTCTTGCTCAGCACGGCCTCGAAGGCACCTAGCTTGGTGTCGACGTAGGCGTCGGCGCGCTGGATCAGGGTCTGCGGGTCGGCGCTGTACTCGGGCGCGTCCTCGTCGGCGTACCCGTCGGCGTCCAGGCCCGGGCCGCGGCCGAGCAGCTTCTCGCGGCCCCGGTCGACGGAGGCGATGGTCTTGCCGAGGACCACCTCGAAGTTCGCCAGCTTGGAGTCGACGTAGTCGTCGGCCTCGGCGCGGATCTCCTCCGCCTCCCGGCGGGCCTCGGCGAGGATGCGCTCGGCCTCGTCCTGGGACTGGCGGGCGACCTGGGTGTCGGAGATCAGCGAGCCGCGCTCGGCGTGGGCGGCCTCGATGATCCGCTCGGCCTCCCGGCGGGCCTGCTCGACCATCTGCTCACGCCCGCCGAGCAGCTCCTGGGCCTGGGCCAGGGAGCCCGGCAGGGCCTCGCGGACCTCTTCGAGCAGGGCGAGCAGCTCGGCCCGGTTGACCACGCAGGACGCCGACATGGGCATGGAGCGGGCGTTCCTGACCGTCGCGACGATCTCGTCGAGCTTCTTCTGCACGTCCACCGGTGCTCGCCACTCTCTACAGCTGGTTTGGAGACGGACGGGACGACTGTAAGGCCAGTCGGGCCCCGTCCGGGACCTGGTGACGGAGCGTCAGGGACGGTGGCCGGGGGTCACCGCTCGCGCAGGCGCTCGGTGAGCCGGGCGAGCACCGCGGGCGGCACCAGGTGGGAGACGTCGCCGCCCCAGGCCGCGACCTCCTTGACCAGGGAGGAGGACAGGAAGCTGTAGGTCGGGTTGGTGGGCACGAACAGGGTCTCGACGCCCGAGAGCCCGTTGTTCATCTGGGCCATCTGGAGCTCGTAGTCGAAGTCGCTGACCGCCCTGAGGCCCTTGACGATGGCGGGGATGTCGCGCTGCTTGCAGAAGTCGACGAGCAGGCCGTGGAAGGACTCCACCTCGACGTTGCCGAAGTCGGCGGTGACCTCGCGGATGAGCTCGATCCGCTCGTCGACGGAGAAGAGGCCCTTCTTCGACTGGTTGATCATCACCGCGACGTGCACGACGTCGTACAGCTTGGAGGCGCGGGCGATGATGTCGAGGTGTCCATTGGTGATGGGGTCGAATGACCCCGGACAGACGGCGCGGCGCAACTTGGGTCCCTCGCTCTCCGGTCCGGTCATCGTGCGTCTTCGCACGTAGAGGCGGCGCGACCGTACCAAAACGTTCCCTCGCCGTAGCGACGGGACCGCAGTGGTGCGAAGCCGTCCGGCCAGCGGAACTCCCCGCCCCGGGTGCTGCGCTCCACGGTGACGAGGGCATCCTCGCCGATCCAGCCCCCCGAGCGCAGTGTGAGGAGGATCTCGCGGAGATCGTCGTCCGAGACGGCGTACGGCGGGTCGAGGAAGACCAGGTCGTACGGCTCGGCCGGAGCCGGTCCGGTGACGATCTGCTCGGCCTTGCCGGTGCGCAGCTCGGCGCCGGGCAGGCCGAGGGAGCGGATGTTCTCCCGTACGGTCCGCGCGGCGCGCGGGTCGGCCTCGACGAGCAGGGCGTGGGAGGCGCCGCGGGACAGCGCCTCCAGGCCGACGGCTCCCGAGCCCGCGTAGAGGTCGGCGACGCGCGCGCCGGCCAGGCCGTGGAACGACTCCCAGGTGGAGAAGAGGCCTTCCCGCGCCCGGTCGGAGGTGGGGCGGGTGCCGTTGCCCGGCGGTACGGCGAGTCGGCGTCCGCCGGCGGTGCCGGCGATCACGCGGGTCATGTGGGTTCCTCGTCCTCGTGGGCGTCTGCCTGGGCAACAGCTTAGGGCGGAGTCCGGCGCGGCGGGGTCAGCCCTTGTCCAGGTACTCCTCCCGGTCCTTGTCCAGGAGCGCGTCGAGGGCGGTGCGCAGCTCGGGGTGGGCGGTGAGGTCGGGGTCGGCGAGGACGAGGGCGGTGGCCTCCTCGCGGGCGGCGGTGATGACCTCCTCGTCCTCGATGACGGTGAGCATCCGCAGCGAGGAGCGGACGCCGGACTGGGCCTGGCCGAGGACGTCGCCCTCGCGGCGCTGTTCGAGGTCGATGCGGGAGAGCTCGAAGCCGTCGAGGGTGGCGGCGACGGCGCCGAGGCGCCGGCGGGCGGGGCTCGCCTCGGGCATCTCGGTGACGAGCAGGCACAGGCCGGGGGCGGAGCCGCGGCCGACGCGGCCGCGGAGCTGGTGGAGCTGGGAGACGCCGAAGCGGTCCGCGTCCATGATCACCATGGCGGTGGCGTTGGGGACGTTGACGCCGACCTCGATGACGGTGGTGGCGACGAGCACGTCGGCCTGGCCGGCGGCGAAGCGGCGCATGACGTCGTCCTTGTCGTCGGGGTGCATGCGGCCGTGCAGCACCTCGACGCGGAGTCCGGCGAGCGGTCCGGCGCGCAGCTGCTCGGCGACGTCGAGGACGGCGAGCGGCGGCCGCTTCTCGGCGTCGTCCTCGGGGCTCGCCTTCCGCTTCTGCTTCTGGTCCTCCTCGTCGCCGATGCGGGGACAGACCACGTACGCCTGGTGGCCGGCCTCGACCTCCTCGCGGACCCGCTCCCAGGCGCGGGCGAGGAAGTGCGGCTTGTCGGCGGCGGGGACGACATGGCTGGCGATGGGCGAGCGGCCGGCGGGGAGCTGGTCGAGGACGGAGGTCTCCAGGTCGCCGAAGACGGTCATGGCCACCGTACGGGGAATGGGGGTGGCGGTCATGACGAGCAGGTGCGGGGGTTGTCTGCCCTTGCCTCGAAGGGCGTCGCGCTGCTCCACGCCGAAGCGGTGCTGTTCGTCGACGACGACCAGGCCGAGGTCGTGGAACTGCACCTTGTCCTCGATGAGCGCGTGGGTGCCGATGACGACGCCGGCCTCGCCGCTGACCAGGTCGAGCAGGGCCTGGCGGCGGGCGGCGGTGCCCATGGAGCCGGTGAGCAGGACGACCTTGGTGGCGTGTTCGGCGCCGCCGAGCATGCCCCCTTCGGCGAGCTCGCCCATCATCTCGGTGACCGAGCGGTGGTGCTGCTGGGCGAGGACCTCGGTGGGGGCGAGCATGGCGGCCTGTCCGCCGGCGTCGACGACGGCGAGCATGGCGCGCAGGGCGACCAGCGTCTTGCCGGAACCGACCTCGCCCTGGAGGAGGCGGTGCATGGGGTGTTCGGTGGCGAGGTCGTCGAAGATCTCCTGGGAGACCTTCCGCTGGCCCTCGGTGAGGGTGAAGGGGAGCTTGGCGTCGAAGGCGGTGAGCAGTCCGTCGGGGGCGGGGCGGCGGGCGACGGCGGGCAGCTGGGTGTCGGCGTGCCGGCGGCGGGCGAGGGCGACCTGGAGGACGAAGGCCTCGTCCCACTTGAGGCGGTCGCGGGCGTCGGCGATGTCGGCCTTGGTACGGGGCCGGTGGATCTTGGTGAGGGCGTCGGCGAGGTCGGTGAGGCCGCGGCCCTCGCGCAGGGCGGGCGGCAGCGGGTCGACGAGCCCTTCCCAGCCGGTGGCCGCCATGGAGTCGAGGGCGATGGCGACGGACTGCTCGATGGTCCAGGACTCGATCTGCTTGCAGGCCGGGTAGATCGGCAGCAGTTCGCTCGCGAAGGCCTTGACGGTGTCGGTGCCGCTGTCGGCGTCGAGGAGCTTGTACTCGGGGTGGGCGAGCTGGAGCTTGCGGTTGAAGACGCCGACCTTGCCGGCGAACATCGCGCGGCGGCCGGGGAGCAGCTCCTTCTGGTGGAAGTGGACGGTGCGGCCGAAGAAGACCAGCTGCATCCGGCCGCTGCCGTCGGTGACGGTCACCTCCAGGCGCTGTCCCTTGCCGCGGCCGCCCTTGTTGAAGGTGTGCACGCGCGCGTCGGCGACCTGGGCGACGACGGTGACGTGCTCGTCGAGCGGCAGATCGGCGAGGGCGGTGAGCTCGCCGCGCTCCGCGTACCGCCGGGGGTAGTGGTGGAGCAGGTCACCGACCGTGTGCAGGTCCATGTGCTCGGCCATCACCTTGGCGGTGGCGGCGCCGAGCAGCTTCTTGAGGGGTTCGTCGAGCGAAGGCACGCGATCCATTGCACACCACGGCAGTGACATGCGTCCCGCAGGCGGGGACGCCGGTCGCGGCTACTCCACCCCGATCAGCAGCGGCGGTGCCCCCTCGCCCGCGTCGTAGACGGTGGTGTCGACCGCCAAGTACGTGGCGCGGACGTGCTGTTCGAGCGTCGGCGCCAGGTCCTGCGGTGTGTCGGAGGAGACGATGAGGGTGACGAGTTCGCCGCCGGCGGAGAGCATGCGGTCGAGGACGGTGACGGCGGTGGCGGTGAGGTCGCGGCCGATGACGGCGACGTCGCCCTCGATGAGGCCGAGGACGTCACCGGCCTGGCAGACGCCCGCGGAGGTGAAGGACTGGCGTTCGGCGACGGCCAGTTCGGCGTAGCGGGTGGCGCCGGCCGCGGCGGTCATGGCGACGACGTCCTCGTCGAAGCGGCGGGCCGGTTCGTGGACGGCGAGGGCGGCGATGCCCTGGACGGCGGCGCGGGTCGGGATGAGGGCGACGCGGATGCCCTCGGCCCTGACCTGTTCGGCGGCCGCGGCGGCGACCCGGCGCAGTTCGGTGTCGTTGGGGAGGAGCACGACCTCGTGGGCGTGGGCGCGGCGGATCGCCTCGGCGAGTTCGGCGCCGGTCGGGGGTTCCCCGGGGCGGGCGACCAGCGTGGTGGCGCCGGCCTCGGCGCACAGTCCGGCGAGGCCCTCGCCGGGCAGGACGGCGACGACGGCGCGTCCGGCGGGCCCGGGCAGGTCGAAGTGGGTGATGCGGATGCGGTACGGGCGTCCCGCCTCGACGCCGGCCTCGACGGCCGCGCCGGCGTCGTCGACGTGGACGTGGACGTTCCACAGCCCGTCGCCGCCGACGACGACCAGGGACTCGCCCAGTTCGTCGAGGCGGGCCCGGAGCCGGTCGACGGCGGCGTCATCGGCCTCCAGGAGGTAGATCACCTCGTAGGCGGGGCCGGCGGCGGGCCCGTCGGCGCCCTCGCAGTCGGCGAGGTCCGTGAGGTCGGTGAGGCCGGCGGTCGGCACCGGCCGGGGGTGCGCCGGCGCCGCGGGGCGGGCGGGCGCCTCGCCGGACAGGGCTTCGACGAGCGCTCCGAGCACGGCCACCAGACCACGTCCACCGGCGTCCACGACCCCGGCGCGGCGGAGCACGGCCAGTTGTCCGGGGGTGGCGTCCAGGGCCTTGCGCGCCCCCTCGTAGGCCGCTGAGGCCACCGTCACGAGGTCCCGGCCCCCCTCGCAGGCGCGGGCGGCGGCGTCGGCGACGGTGAGGAGGGTGCCCTCGACGGGGTGGGCGACGGCCCGGCGGGCCGCTTCGGCGGCGCTCGCGAAGGCGCGGGCGAGGTGATCCCCGTCACCGCCCGCGGCGAGGACGCCGGCCATGCCCCGCAGCAGCTGGGAGAGGATGGTGCCGGAGTTGCCGCAGGCGCCGAGGAGGGCGCCCTGGGCCATGGCCCGTATGGCCTCGGCGATGTCGGGAGGGCCGCCGGCCGCACCGGTGAAGGTCTCGTCCACGGCCCGGGCCGCCGATTCCACCGTCAGATAGAGATTGGTGCCGGTGTCGCCGTCCGCGACGGGATAGACGTTGATCGCGTCGATGTCCTCGCGCTCCCTGCCGAGCGCCTCCAGCGCCCCACGGCACCAGGATCGGACCGCCTCGGCGTCGAGGGTCTGCGGTGCTCGCGGCAACGGGTGGTCCTCCTGTGCTCTGCGGTGGGCTCACCGCAGGGTAGACCCGCATCGGACCGGGGCCCGGGGCGGGGGCCGTCCGGACCGTGGTAGTTTCGTTCCACGGAAGCAGTCGTTGTATGCTGCTTCGGTTGCCCGGCACCGTCGGGCCATTCCCCCGGCAAACCACTTCAGATCCCTGATCCGATCCGGTGCGCCGGATTTCACTGTAAATCTGAAGTCTTTGGAGTGACCCGTGGCTGCCAACTGCGACGTCTGCGGCAAGGGGCCGGGCTTCGGCAACAACATTTCGCACTCGCACCGCCGTACGTCTCGTCGCTGGAACCCGAACATCCAGCGCGTGCGTGCCGTGGTCGGTCGGACGCCGAAGCGGCTCAACGTCTGCACCTCGTGCATCAAGGCCGGCAAGGTCTCGCGCTAACCGCGACGTTTTGTCGTAGCGCAGCCCTGCGGTTGCCTTGAGAGGCCGGTTCACCTCGGTGAACCGGCCTTTTGCCATGTCCGGGGACATGTCCGGGGGCATCCCCCGGGGCCTGCCCGGGGACGCGCCCGCCGACCGGGCGGGCTAGCCCCGGAAGGACCAGCCGTGGTCGACGGGGCCGATGCCCCCGCCGAGCGCGAAGCCCGCCGCGAGGGCGCCCGTGACGTACGCCTTCGCCTCCCTTACGGCCTCCGGCACCGCCAGGCCCTTCGCCAGGTGCGAGGCGACCGCCGAGGCGAGCGTGCAGCCCGTGCCGTGGGTGTGGCGGTTGTCGTGGCGGGGGGCGTACAGCCAGTGCTCCTGCGAGCCGTCGGTGAGCAGGTCCACGACCTCGGCGGCGTCACCGGGCAGGTGGCCGCCCTTGATCAGCGCCCAGCGCGGCCCGTACGCCAGGATCGCCTCGGCCGCGCGCCGCATCCCGGTCTCGTCCTCCACCACCAGGCCCGTGAGCTGCGTCACCTCGTCCAGGTTGGGGGTGGCGACGGTCGCGACGGGCAGCAGCTTGGTGCGGACGGAGTCGAGCGCGGAGGCGGCGAGCAGCGGGTCGCCGTGCTTGGAGACGCCGACGGGGTCGACGACGGCCGGGGCGTCCGTGCCGGCCAGCAGCTCCGCCACCGTCTCCACCAGCGCGGCGGAGGAGAGCATGCCGGTCTTGACGGCCTGGACGCCGATGTCGTCGACGACCGCCCGGTACTGGGCCCGTACCGCCTCCTCGGGCAGTTCCCAGGCGCCGTGGACGCCCAGGGAGTTCTGGGCGGTGACGGCGGTGAGCACGCTCATGCCGTGGACGCCGAGGGCGAGCATGGTCTTGAGGTCGGCCTGGATGCCGGCGCCGCCGCCGGAGTCGGACCCGGCGACGGTGAGGACCAGCGGCGGGTGCTGCGCGTGCGGGGCGGCGCTCACTCGGTCGCCCCGAAGTGGTCCCAGCCGCCCTTGCTGTGCCAGGGCGCGCCGTCGACGGTGACCTGGGGCAGCGCGGAGGGGTTGAGGACCTCGCCGATGACCTTCCAGCGGGCGGGCAGCTTCACGTCGGGCGGGAAGGTGGCGACGATCGCGTGGTCCTCTCCCCCGGTCAGGACCCACTGGAGCGGGTCGACGCCGACGGCCTGGCCGATGTCGTTCATCTGGGTCGGGATGTCGATGAGGCCGGAGCGCAGGTCGATGCGGACCTTGCTGGCCTCGGCGATGTGCCCGAGGTCGGCGATGAGGCCGTCGCTGACGTCGCACATGGCGGTGGCGCCGAGTCCGGCGGCCGCGGGGCCCGCGTGGTAGGGCGGCTCGGGGCGGCGATGGGCCTCGACGAAGGCGCGCGGGGAGCGGAAGCCGCGGGACAGCACCGCGTAGCCGGCGGCGGACCAGCCGAGCCAGCCGGTGTAGGCGACGACGTCGCCGGGCTGGGCGCCGCCGCGGGTGACCGGGTCGTGGTTGCGCAGGTCGCCGAGGGCGGTGATGGAGACCGTGATGGTGTCGCCGCGGACGACGTCGCCGCCGACCACGGCGGCGCCCGCGACCTGGCATTCGTCGCGGAGCCCGTCCATGAGTTCGGTGGGCCAGGTGACGGGCAGTTCGGCGGGGACGACGAGGCCGAGCAGGAGCGCGGTGGGGACGGCGCCCATGGCGGCGATGTCGGCGAGGTTCTGTGCCGCGGCCTTGCGGCCGACGTCGTACGCCGTCGACCAGTCGCGGCGGAAGTGGCGTCCTTCGAGCAGGATGTCCGTGCTGGCCACCACCCGCCGGTCAGGGGCGGAGACGACCGCGGCGTCGTCGCCGGGCCCGATCCGCACCGCGGGGGTGGAGGTGAGCCGGGAGGTGAGCTCCCTGATGAGCCCGAACTCGCCCAGCTCTCCGACTGTGCCCTTCACCGCGATTCACCTCGTGTCGTCGTGCCGGCCGCCGCGCCGCTCCGCTGCTCCTCGCCGTGCGGGTCGCGGGCCGTCACCGTGCCGGATACCGTCAAGTAGACCGTCAACTTCTCATCTGTGTACGCCACACCCCGGGCGCCTCCGATCACGGAGGTCTCCCCGCGGCCCGCGGCGACGCGGTACCGTGGCGTCTCTTTCTCCCACAAGATCCTCGTGGCCGCCCTGGAGGTTCCGTGGTACAGGCGTACATCCTTATTCAGACCGAGGTGGGCAAGGCGTCGACCGTCGCCGAGACCATCGCCAAGATCCCGGGGGTGATCCAGGCGGAGGACGTGACGGGTCCGTACGACGTGATCGTGCGTGCCGAGGCCGACACCGTGGACGCGCTGGGCCGCATGGTGGTCGCCAAGGTCCAGCAAGTGGAAGGCATCACGCGCACCCTCACCTGCCCGGTCGTGCATATCTAGCCCCCGTCTACCCTTGGCCGGTGATGTCTTCCCACCGGCCTTTCGGCCTGCCCGCTTCCGCCGCCTCGGCCGTGCTGCTGCTGGCCGTCGCGGGCTGTTCCTCTCCGGACGCGAAGGCGTCGGTCCCGGTTCCCCGTCCTCCGGCGGCCGAGGCCGCCTTCTGCCGTGCCCTCGCGAAGGAGCTGCCCGGCACCGTGGCGGGTCTGGAGCGGACCGGCACCGAGCCGGAGTCCGAGCTGACCGCCGCGTGGGGGGATGCGGCGATCGTACTGCGCTGCGGGGTCCCGCGGCCCGAAAAGATGAGCGATCCCCAGGCGCTGGGCGTCGTCGCCGACGGTGTGCGCTGGCTCCTGGAGCAGCGGGAGGGCGACGGCCCCCGCTTCACCACGACGTACCGCAAGGCGTACGTCGAGGTGACGCTCGACGAGCGGTACGCGCACGACATCGGCCCGCTGACGGACCTCGCGGCCCCCGTGGACCGGGCCGTGCCGTGCGCCCTGGAACCGGAGTGCGGCTAGGGAGAGGTCCCGGGGCCGCCCTCCGGTCCGTCGGACCGTCCTAGCGCAGGCCCGTGGAGCGGCGCAGCGCGGCCTGGATGAGCCGGTCGACGAGCTCCGGGTAGCTGACGCCGCTCTCCTGCCACATGCGCGGGTACATGGAGATGGGCGTGAAGCCGGGCATCGTGTTGACCTCGTTGATGACGAAGTCGCCGTCCTCGGTGAGGAAGAAGTCGGCGCGCACCAGGCCCTCGCAGGAGATGGCCTCGTAGGCGGCGACGGCGAGGCGCTGGACCTCGGCGGTGGCCTCGTCGCCGATCGGCGCGGGCACGATGCCGGAGGCCGAGTCGATGTACTTGGCCTCGAAGTCGTAGAAGTCGTGGTCGGTGACGGGCGGGATCTCGGCCGGCACGCTGGCGCGGGGGCCGTCCTCGAACTCCAGGACGCCGCACTCGATCTCGCGGCCGCGCACCAGCGCCTCGACGATGATCTTCGGGTCGTGGCGGCGGGCCTCCTCGACGGCCTCGTCGAGGCCGGAGAGGTCGTCGACCTTGGTGATGCCCACGGAGGAGCCGCCGCGGGCCGGCTTCACGAAGAGCGGCCAGCCGTGGTCGGCGGCGAACTCCACGATCTTCTTGCGGGCGGCGGCCGGGTTCTGCTCCCACTCGCGGGGCCGGATCACCTCGTACGGGCCGACGGGCAGGCCGTACGAGACGAAGATCCGCTTCATGTACTCCTTGTCCTGGCCGACGGCGGAGGCGAGGACGCCCGCGCCGACGTAGGGGACGCCGGAGAGCTCCAGGAGGCCCTGGAGGGTGCCGTCCTCGCCGTAGGG
Organism: Streptomyces sp. NPDC126499; assembly: GCF_040302485.1. Lineage (NCBI taxonomy): Bacteria > Bacillati > Actinomycetota > Actinomycetes > Kitasatosporales > Streptomycetaceae > Streptomyces > Streptomyces sp. NPDC126499. The sequence goes on from NZ_JBEOUO010000024.1 coordinate 93,204, forward strand.
GCCGTGCAGGACGGGGAAGACGACGTCGACCTCGCCGAGAGCCCTCGGCACGGAGCCGGGCTCGGTGTGGACGACCTCGCGGCTGGCCGGGTCGACGGAGAGGACCACGCCGCCGCTCTCGGACTCGGCGAGGTCGCTGACGTTCGGCAGGGTGCGGTCGGCGATGGCCATCCGCTCCGGCGCGTCGGCGGTCAGCGCCCAGCGCCCGTCGGTGGTGATGCCGATGGGCAGCACGTCGTACGTGTCCCGGTCGATGGCCCCGAGGACGGCACCGGCGGTGACGACGGAAATGGCGTGCTCGGAGCTGCGTCCGCCGAAGACGACGGCCACGCGCGGCTTGCGGGGGCTCTGGGTGTTCTCGCTCATATCGCGATGAGGGTACCTTGCGACGTCCGAACTGCTGAGCGCCCCGCGCGTTCCGCGCGCGTCCGGGTCAGTGGCGGGTCACCGGCGTTCCGGCTTGGCGCTGCGCGACATCAGCTCCTTGAGGGCGACGATCGGCGGCTTGCCGTCGTGGACGATCGACACGACCGTCTCGGTGATGGGCATGTCGACGCCGTGCCGGCGGGCCAGATCGAGCACCGACTCGCAGGACTTGACGCCCTCGGCGGTCTGCTTGGTGACCGCGATGGTCTCCTCCAGGCTCATCCCGCGGCCCAGGTTGGTGCCGAAGGTGTTGTTCCGGGAGAGCGGCGAGGAGCAGGTGGCGACGAGGTCGCCGAGGCCCGCGAGGCCGGAGAAGGTCAGCGGGTCGGCGCCCATGGCGAGGCCGAGGCGGGTGGTCTCGGCGAGGCCGCGGGTGATGAGGGTGGCCTTGGAGTTGTCGCCGAGGCCCATGCCGTTGGCGATGCCGACGGCGAGCCCGATGACGTTCTTGACCGCTCCGCCGAGTTCGCAGCCGACGACGTCGGTGTTGGTGTACGGGCGGAAGTACGGGGTGATGCAGGCGGCCTGGAGCCGCTGGGCGACCGACTCGTCGGCGCAGGCGACGACGGCGGCGGCGGGCTGCCGGGCGGCGATCTCCTTGGCCAGGTTGGGGCCGGTGAGGACGGCGACGCGGTCGGCGGGGACGTCGGCGACCTCCTGGATGACCTCGCTCATCCGCTTGGCGCTGCCGAGTTCGATGCCCTTCATCAGGGAGACGAGCACGGTGCCGGGGGCGAGGTCGGGCACCCAGGCCGCGAGGTTCTCGCGCAGGGTCTGGGAGGGCACGACGAGGACGGTGAAGTCGGCGTCGCGGGCGGCCTCGGCCGGGTCGGCGGTGGCCGTGATGCCCTTGGGGAGTTCGACGCCGGGGAGGTAGTCGGGGTTGACGCCGGTGGTGTTGATGGCGTCGGCGAGGGCGGGGCGGCGGCCCCAGAGGCTGACCTCGCAGCCCGCGTCGGCGAGCACCATGGCGAAGGCGGTGCCCCAGGATCCGTTGCCGAAGACGGCTGCCTTGGTCACTTCTCGCCCTCTCCGGTCCTGCTGCCGTTCCCGGCCTTGCTGCCGTTTCCGGCCCTGCTCTGCGCGGCCTTGCGGCGCTGTTCGAGGCGGGCCCTGCGGTGGTCGTAGGGCTCGGCCGGGGCCTTCTCGCCGCGGATCTCCTCCAGGAGCCGGGTGATGGCGGCCATGATCTCCTCGGTGGCCGCGCGCAGCACGTCGGGCGTCGGCTCGACGTCGTAGAAGCGGGAGAGGTCGACCGGCGGACCGGCCTGCACGATCAGGGTCTTGCGCGGCCAGAGCCGGAGCTTGTTCTCCTTGGCGTACGGCGGCATCGCGAGGTTGGCGCCCCACTGGGCGACCGGGATGACGGGCACCTTGGTGAGCAGGGCGACGCGGGCGGCGCCGGTCTTGCCGGCCATCGGCCACATGTCGGGGTCGCGGGTCAGGGTGCCCTCGGGGTAGAAGGCGACGCACTCGCCGCGCTCGATGGCGTCGACGGCGGACCGGAAGGCGTCGAGGGCGTCGGTGGTCTCGCGGTAGACGGGGATCTGGCCGGTGCCGCGGAGGATGGCGCCGACGAAGGAGCCCTTGAAGAGGGCGGCCTTGGCCAGGAAGCGGGGGACGCGCCCGGTGTTGTACTGGTAGTGCGCGTAGGACAGGGGGTCCAGGTACGAGTTGTGGTTGACCGCGGTGATGAAGCCGCCCTCGGCCGGGATGTGCTCCGTTCCGCGCCAGTCCCGCTTGAACAGCACCACCAGTGGGGGTTTGGCGATGACCGCCGCCAGGCGGTACCAGAAGCCGATTCTGCGGCGGGACACTCGGACACCTTTCTCCGGACTGGTTCGCAGGGGGTCAAGTGTCGCCCGCTGCTCCTGGCCTGTCGAGGACACCGTACGCCCCGGGGCTCGGGCGCTTCGCGCGGGCGGGACAGAATAGGGCGCGATGACGACCTACGCCGATCAGAACGCCGTCGGGGCCGCGGACGACGGGTGGTCCCTGGTGGTGCCCCTGAAGCCGTTGGCGCGGGCGAAGAGCCGACTGGGCCCGGCCGTGGGGGGCCTGCTGCGGGGCCGCCTGGCGCTGGCCTTCGCCGAGGACACGGTGGCGGCGGCGCTGGCCAGCCCGGGAGTGCGGGATGTGGCGGTGATCACGGACGACCCGGCCGCCGGTGCGGCCCTTTCGGCGCTCGGGGCGCGGATCGTGCCCGACGTCCCGGGTGCGGGGCTCAACGCGGCGCTGGCGCACGGGGCGCGGGTGGTGCGGGCGGCGCGGCCGGCAGCAAGGGTGGCGGCGCTGAACGCGGACCTTCCGGCGCTGCGGCCTGCGGAGCTGGCGCGGGTGCTCGCGGTGGCGGGACAATTCGGGCGGGCATTTCTCGCGGATGCCGCCGAAATAGGTACGACATTCCTCTCGGCCGGGCCGGGGGTGGAATTGGAACCGGCTTTCGGAGGGGCTTCGCGGCGCCGGCATTTGTCGTCGGGGGCGGTGGAAATCCGGCTGGCGGGGGTGGATTCCGTGCGCCGGGACGTGGACACGGGCCAGGACCTGGCGGCGGCGGTGGTGCTGGGCGTGGGGCCGCGGACGGCGGCCCGCTGGCTGCCCGCGGCCGGATAGGCTGCGGTCCATGCAGGCGACCGCGTACACGTACGATCCCGAGACCCGCAGCGGCAGTGTGCTGCTCGACGACGGCACCCCGGTGGAGTTCGGTGCCGAGGCCTTCGAGGCGGGCGGGCTGCTGCGGCTGCGTCCGGGGCAGCGGGTGCGGATCGAGACGGAGGGTTCCGGTTCGGCCCTCCGGATCACGCTGGTGACGCTGCAGACCTTCTAGCCCGGCTCTCGCCGGGTCCCCCACGCGCCGCGGGCCGGGCTCCCCTTCGGGGGAGCCCGGCCCGGCGTGTGTGCTCGGCCGTCGCTACTTCGCGGCGGTCTTCTTCGCGGTGGTCTTGCGCGCCGTCGTCTTCTTGGCGGGCGCCTTCTTCGCGGTGGCCTTCTTCGCCGGCGCGGTCTTCTTGGCGGCGGTCTTCTTGGCCGCGGCGGTGGTGGTCTTCTTGGCCGGAGTGGCCTTCTTGGCGGCGGCCGTGCCGGTCTTCTTGGCCGGAGTGGCCTTCTTGGCGGCGGCCGTGCTGGTCTTCTTGGCCGGGGTCGCCTTCTTCGCGGCGGCCGTGGTGGCCTTCTTGGCCGGGGTCGCCTTCTTCGCGGCGGCCTTCTTGGCGGTGGTGGCCTTCTTGGCCGCGGCCTTCTTCACGGTCGCGGAGGCGCCACCGGAGAGGCTGCCCTTGGGCGCCTTCTTGACGGAGACCTCGCCTCCCTTGGGGAGCTTCTTCGAGCCGCTGACCAGGTCCTTGAAGCCCTGACCCGCACGGAAGCGCGGAACGGAGGTCTTCTTGACCCGGACCCGCTCACCCGTCTGCGGGTTGCGGGCGTAGCGGGCCGGACGGTCGACCTTCTCGAACGAGCCGAAGCCGGTGACCGAGACCCGGTCCCCGCCGACCACGGCACGCACGATGGCGTCGAGCACGTGGTCGACGGCGTCGGCGGCCTGCTGGCGACCGCCCATCTTGTCGGCAATCGCTTCTACGAGCTGCGCCTTGTTCACGTCTTCCCCTTCGGAGACATTGCCGGAACGAAAGTGTTCAAGCTTTTTCGCACGTTAGGCATGTATATACCGCAAATCAAACACGAAACGGTCTAATCACCCTAGTGCCGCAACGCGGAAGTGCCGTTGCGGAGTTCCTGGTGTCAGTCGTCTTCAGGGAATCGGCCCTCGTCGAGGTCCTTCATCAACCGGTCCAGACGCGTTGCCGCGTCCGCGAGATCGTGCTTCGCCGCGGCCGTGACGACCAGCAGCTTCCGGGACAGCGCCATCCTTACGCCCTCCGGGACTTGCAGTTCGCGCACCCTTGTGTGCGCTTCCTTCAATCGGGCGGCGACTGCCTCGTAGAGCTCGAGTTGGCTGTCGCGTTCCATGCACCGATTGTGCCATCTAGGGCGAGTTGTCGCCCGACGGGGTCTCAACAAGCGACTGCGCCCCCCACCGGACGGTGGGGGGCGCAGTACTGGAAAAGCGCTGCTCAGGCGGTAATTGTACGGGGCTTGAAGGACGGGCGGGCGGCCTCGTAGGCGGCGATGTCCGCTTCGTTCTGAAGGGTGAGGCTGATGTCGTCCAGTCCGTTGAGCAGCCGCCAGCGGGCGTTCTCGTCCAGCTCGAAGTCGGCGTCGATCCCGGCCGCGAGGACCTTGCGGGCGTTGAGGTCGACGGTCACCTCGGCGGTGGGGTCGGCCTCGGTCAGCTCCCACAGGGCGTCGACGGTGGCCTGCGGCAGGACGACGGTCAGCAGGCCGTTCTTCAGCGAGTTGCCGCGGAAGATGTCGGCGAAGCGGGAGGAGATGACGGTCTTGAAGCCGTAGTTCTGCAGCGCCCAGACGGCGTGCTCACGGGAGGAGCCGGTGCCGAAGTCGGGGCCGGCGACCAGGACCGTGGCACCCTGCCGTTCGGGGCGGTTGAGGATGAACTCGGGGTCCTTGCGCCAGGCCTCGAACAGGCCGTCCTCGAAGCCGTCGCGGGTGACCTTCTTGAGCCAGTGCGCCGGGATGATCTGGTCGGTGTCGACGTTGCTGCGGCGCAGCGGAACGGCGCGGCCGGTGTGGGTGGTGAAAGCTTCCATGGTTCCTCAGACCCCCGCGGGCGTAGCGACGTCGGACAGATCGGCCGGGGAGGCCAGGTGGCCCAGGACGGCGGTGGCGGCGGCGACCTGGGGGGAGACCAGGTGGGTGCGGCCGCCCTTGCCCTGCCGGCCTTCGAAGTTGCGGTTGGAGGTGGACGCGGAACGCTCACCCGGGGCCAGTTGGTCGGGGTTCATGCCCAGACACATCGAGCAGCCCGCGTGCCGCCATTCGGCGCCGGCCTCCTTGAAGACCCTGTCCAGGCCCTCCTCGACGGCCTGCAGGGCGACCCGGACCGAGCCGGGGACCACCAGCATGCGCACGCCGTCGGCGACCTTGCGGCCCTTCAGCAGGGAGGCCGCGTTGCGCAGGTCCTCGATGCGGCCGTTGGTGCACGAGCCTACGAAGACGGTGTCCACCTTGATGTCGCGCAGCGGCTGCCCGGCGGTCAACCCCATGTACTCCAGGGCCTTTTCGGCGGCGAGGCGCTCCGAAGCGTCTTCGTACGAAGCCGGGTCGGGGACGTGTCCGGAAAGCGGGGCGCCCTGGCCCGGGTTGGTGCCCCAGGTGACGAAGGGGGCCAGCTCGGAGGCCTCGATGACGACCTCGGCGTCGAAGACGGCGTCCTCGTCGCTCTTCAGCGTCTTCCAGTACGCGACGGCGGCGTCCCAGTCCTCGCCCTTGGGCGCGTGGGGGCGGCCCTCGAGGTAGGCGAAGGTGGTCTCGTCGGGGGCGATCATGCCCGCGCGGGCGCCGGCCTCGATGGACATGTTGCAGATGGTCATCCGGGCCTCCATCGAGAGCTTCTCGATGGCGGAGCCGCGGTACTCCAGGACGTAGCCCTGGCCGCCGCCGGTGCCGATCTTCGCGATGATCGCCAGGATCAGGTCCTTGGCGGTGACGTCCTCGGGCAGCTCGCCGTTCACCGTGATCGCCATGGTCTTCGGGCGGGCCATGGGCAGCGTCTGGGTGGCCAGGACGTGCTCGACCTGGCTGGTGCCGATGCCGAAGGCCAGGCCGCCGAAGGCGCCGTGCGTGGAGGTGTGCGAGTCGCCGCAGACCACGGTCATGCCGGGCTGGGTCAGGCCCAGCTGCGGTCCCACGACGTGGACGACGCCCTGCTCGACGTCGCCCAGCGGGTGCAGCCGGACGCCGAACTCGGCGCAGTTCTTGCGCAGGGTCTCCAGCTGGGCCCGGGAGACCGGGTCGGCGATGGGCTTGTCGATGTCGAGGGTCGGGGTGTTGTGGTCCTCGGTGGCGATGGTGAGGTCGAGGCGCCGCACCCGCCGGCCGCTGAGGCGGAGCCCGTCGAACGCCTGCGGGCTGGTCACCTCGTGCAGCAGGTGCAGATCGATGAAGAGGAGGTCGGGCTCGCCTTCGGCGCGCCGGACGACGTGGTCGTCCCAGACCTTCTCCGCGAGTGTCCTACCCATCGCTTTCCCTCCGGCCGGCGGCTGCGCCGGCACTGCTAGAGACCCGTTTCGCGGGCCGTTGTGCGGCCGCCTCACCAGAGTGACGGGTTCCTCGGAAAATTGAACTTGCGTTTCACAGAGTGAGACGTGAATATCGTTGCATGGACAACTCTAGCGGCGTAGGCGTTCTCGACAAGGCAGCCCTTGTCCTGAGCGCCCTGGAGTCCGGTCCGGCCACCCTCGCAGGTCTGGTCGCGGCGACGGGACTCGCACGACCCACGGCACACCGACTCGCCGTGGCACTGGAACACCACCGGATGGTGGCCCGCGACATGCAGGGCCGGTTCATCCTCGGACCGCGGCTCGCGGAGCTCGCCGCCGCGGCCGGTGAGGACCGCCTGCTCGCGACCGCCGGGCCGGTGCTGACGCATCTGCGCGACGTGACCGGGGAGAGCGCGCAGCTCTACCGGCGCCAGGGCGACATGCGGATCTGCGTGGCGGCGGCCGAGCGGCTGTCCGGACTGCGGGACACCGTCCCGGTCGGCTCCACGCTGACCATGAAGGCCGGCTCGTCCGCGCAGATCCTCATGGCCTGGGAGGAGCCCGAGCGGCTGCACCGCGGCCTTCAGGGCGCCCGTTTCACGGCGACGGCCCTGTCGGGCGTGCGGCGCCGCGGCTGGGCCCAGTCGATCGGCGAGCGGGAGCCCGGCGTGGCGTCCGTCTCCGCGCCCGTACGCGGCCCCTCGAACCGCGTGGTGGCCGCCGTGTCGGTCTCGGGCCCGATCGAGCGTCTGACCCGCCACCCGGGCCGTATGCACGCCCAGGCGGTCATCGACGCGGCCGCGCGCCTGACCGAGGCCCTGCGCCGCAACGGCTGATCCTTCTCTGCTCTCTCTTCACCTGTACGTCCCCGGCCCACCGCTCCAACGCCGCAGCGGTGGGCCGGAGTTGTGTCCGCAACGGCAGACAGCGAAGAAGCCCTCCCCCGAAGGGAAGGGCTTCTTCGTTTGGTACCCCCGACCGGATTCGAACCGGCGCTACCGCCTTGAGAGGGCGGCGTGCTAGGCCGCTACACAACGGGGGCAAGATCTTGAAGATCCGCTGGCCTACCTGGACTCGAACCAAGACTAACTGAACCAGAATCAGTCGTGCTGCCAATTACACCATAGGCCACTGGTGGTTTAGACCAGTTGGTACCCCCGACCGGATTCGAACCGGCGCTACCGCCTTGAGAGGGCGGCGTGCTAGGCCGCTACACAACGGGGGCCCTAGCGATCCCATCCGGCGCCTGAGCGCCGGATGATGTCACCGCGTGTTCACCGGGTGCGACCCTGGTGATCCGCAGGATGGATCTGTACCCCCGACCGGATTCGAACCGGCGCTACTGCCTTGAGAGGGCAGCGTGCTAGGCCGCTACACAACGGGGGCTTTGTGGATCATTATCCACGGTTGCAGATGAGCTCTGCGAGCTGGCCTACCTGGACTCGAACCAAGACTAACTGAACCAGAATCAGTCGTGCTGCCAATTACACCATAGGCCACCGGGGCGTGATCCCTCCGAAGGGGGATCTTGCTCTGGCTTGCGCTTTCGGGGCTTTCCGGCCTTTCGGCCCGCTCCCCTCGGCGCAGGAAGAACATTACCCGAAGGTGTCCGGTGCTCCAAAACGGGTATCCCCGCGCAGCACTCCGGGCAGCTGGTGGAGGCCGGTGATCCTGGTCAGGCCCGGTCTGCCGCCCGTGTCGGCGCGGTCCAGCCAGATCCCCTTCAGGCCCGCGCGGGCCGCCCCGAGGGCGTCGATCTCCGGCTGGTCGCCCACGTACGCCACCTGCTCCGGCGGCAGGCCGAGCGCCGCGCAGGCCGCGTGGAAGGCCGCGGCGGCGGGCTTGGCCACGCCGAGCTCGGCGGCGCACACGACGGCCTCGAACCGGTCCCGTACGCCCAGCACGCGCAGCTTGCGGTCCTGGTTGCGGATGCTGGAGTTCGACAGCACCGCGTGGCGGTACTCCGCGGCGAGCAGGTCGAGCACCGGCAGGGTGTCCGGGAAGAGCTCCCAGGCGGCCTCGTAGTGGACCACGTACCGGTCGAACCAGTCGTCGGCCTCGGCGGCGGTCAGCTCGGGCGCGCCGAGGAAGTCGCGGACCCGGTTCCGCCGCTGGTCGAGGAAGTCGCCGCCCTCGGCCTCGAAGCGCCGCCAGTGGAGCTCCGTGAGCTCCTTCCAGCGCAGCAGGGCCTCCTCCACGGAGGCGTACCCGCCGAGCAGCCCCTCGGCCGCGAGGTGGGCGCGCATGCCGGCGCGGTCGGCGGTCGCGTAGTCGAAGATCGTGTCGTCGATGTCCCAGAGCACCGCGCGGATGGCCATGGCACGACGGTACCGCCGGGGCGGCTCCCGGTCAGGGCTTTCCGATGTCGACGGCCCACACGCCGGTGCCGTCGTAGGCCTCGGGGACAGCGGTCAGGATCTGCCCCTCGACGGACCCCGAGGCCGCCGCGTACACGGCGTGCGCGTGGCGCCAGTCGACACCCGCCGACACGGCCTGCTCGACGGCCGCGGTGGCGGCGAAGTCGAGCGGCAGGAACTCCAGGCCGGGGAGCGCCCCGGCGTGGGCGGCGATCCCCGGCAGTTCCAGGCTGGCCGCGAACAGACACAGTGCCGGGACGTGGGCCCGCTGCGCAGGATCGTCCACCTCGACGACGACGATCGAGGACAGCAGCCGATGGCCGCGCCCCAGCGCCACCATGGCGGTGTGGTCCAGGACGATCACCTACGGCTCCCCACGCGTCGTTCGGCGATGGCGCGGCGCCAGTCCTGTCCTTCCCGCACCAGGGCGTCGTCGAGCTCCGCCCCGAACTGCTCACGGACGTACGCGATCGCCTTGGCGGTCCGTTCGGCACGCTCGGCCTCGGTCGGAATGGCGGCGACCATCCGCTCGACGTAGGCGCGGGTGCTCAGCCCGCGCTCCTCGGCCAGCGTGCGGAGCCGGTCTCTTATCTCGTCACTGATCTTCAGGGTGGTGTCGGCCATACCGCGAGAATACCGATGAATACCGACCCGTGGAGAGACTTCCGCGGGGATATGCCCCGGGGGCGGCAGCCGTCGTGGCTGCCGCCCCCGGGGACGTGACGCTCGCGGTCAGGCGGCGAGCTTCGCCAGGGCCGCGTCGATGCGGGCGAGGGTCCTGTCCTTGCCCAGGATCTCCAGCGACTCGAACAGCGGCAGGCCGACCGTGCGGCCGGTGACGGCGACGCGGACCGGGGCCTGGGCCTTGCCGAGCTTGAGGCCGTGGGCCTCGCCGGCGGCGAGGACGGCGGCCTTGAGGGACTCGGGGTCGCTCCAGTCGGCCGACTCCAGCTTCTCGCGGGCGGTGGTGAGGAGGGAGGCGGGCTCGCCCTTCATCGCCTTGTCCCACGACGCCTGGTCGAAGACCGGCTCCTTCAGGAAGAGGAAGTCGACGTTGGCCGTAATGTCGGACAGGACGGTCAGGCGGGTCTGGGCGTGCGGCGCGATGGCCTCCCAGGCGGCCCGGTCGAAGTCCTCCGGGGCCCAGTTGGCGTGCGGGGCCTTCAGCCAGGGCTCGCAGGCCGCGGTGAAGTCCTTCACGTCCAGCATCCGGATGTGGTCCGCGTTGATCGACTCGGCCTTCTTGAGGTCGAAGCGGGCCGGGTTGGCGTTGACGTCCGCGATGTCGAACCGCTCCACCATCTCGGGGATGGTGAAGACGTCCTGGTCGGCGGAGAAGGACCAGCCGAGCAGCGAGAGGTAGTTCAGCAGGCCCTCGGGGAGGAAGCCGCGCTCCCGGTAGAGGTTGAGGGAGGACTGCGGGTCGCGCTTGGACAGCTTCTTGTTGCCCTCGCCCATGACGTACGGCAGGTGGCCGAAGGACGGGATCTCCTTGGCGACGCCCAGTTCGATCAGCGCCTTGTAGAGCGCGATCTGGCGCGGGGTGGAGGAGAGCAGGTCCTCGCCGCGCAGGACGTGGGTGATCTCCATCAGGGCGTCGTCGACCGGGTTGACCAGGGTGTACAGCGGGGCGCCGTTGGCGCGCACGATGCCGTAGTCCGGGACGTTGTCCGGGGTGAAGGTGAGCTCGCCGCGGACCAGGTCGGTGAAGGTGATCGGCTCGTCCGGCATCCGGAAGCGGACGATGGCGTCGCGGCCCTCGGCCCGGTAGACCTCGATCTGCTCGGCGGTGAGCTCGCGGCAGTGGCCGTCGTAGCCGGAGGGCCGGCCGGCGGCGCGGGCGGCGTCGCGGCGGTCGTCCAGCTCGGTGGTGGTGCAGTAGCAGTGGTACGCGTAGCCGCCGGCCAGCAGCTTGTCGGCGACGTCCTTGTAGATGTCCATCCGCTGCGACTGCCGGTAGGGGGCGTGCGGGCCGCCGACCTCGGGGCCCTCGTCCCAGTCGAGGCCCAGCCAGCGCAGCGAGTCGAGCAGCTGCTCGTACGACTCCTCGGAGTCGCGGGCCGCGTCGGTGTCCTCGATGCGGAAGACCATGGTGCCCTGGTGGTGCCGGGCGAAGGCCCAGTTGAAGAGGGCGGTGCGGACCAGGCCCACGTGGGGGTTGCCGGTCGGGGAGGGACAGAAACGTACGCGGACGTTCGCGTTAGCCACGCTTGATCACCCTGTTGGTGAGAGTGCCGATGCCTTCGATGGTGACGGCGACCTCGTCGCCGACGTTGAGGGGGCCGACCCCGGCGGGGGTGCCGGTGAGGATGACGTCGCCGGGGAGCAGCGTCATGGCCTCGGAGATGTGGACGACCAGGTCCTCGATGGAGCGGGTCATGTCGCTCGTACGACCGAGCTGGCGCTGTGCGCCGTTGACCGTGCACTGGATCGTGAGGTCGGCGGGGTCGAGGTCGGTCTCCACCCAGGGGCCCAGCGGGCACGAGGTGTCGAAGCCCTTGGCGCGGGCCCACTGGGACTCGCGCTTCTGGACGTCGCGGGCGGTGACGTCGTTGGCGCAGGTGTAGCCGAAGACGACGTCCTTGACCCGCTCGCGGGGCACCTCGCGGCACATGCGGCCGATGACCACGGCCAGTTCCGCCTCGTGGTGCAGCTCGTCGGAGAAGGAGGGGTACTCGATGGCGTCGCCGGGGCCGATGACGGAGGTGGTCGGCTTGAGGAAGGTCACGGGGATCTCGGGGACCTCGTTGCCGAGCTCCCTGGCGTGTTCCGCGTAGTTGCGGCCGATGGCCACGACCTTGTTGGGGAGGACGGGCGGCAGGAGCCGGACCTTGCTCAGCGGGACCTTGGTGCCGCTGAGCTCGAAGTCGGTGTACGGGATGCCCTTGATGATGTCGAGGACCAGGCCGCCGGACTCGACGGTCCCCTCCCCCTCGACCGCGCCGAAGGCGACGTTGCCGTCGATGGAGAATCTGGCGATGCGCACGCGTGCTGTCGCCCCTCACTTGCTACTGGCTGGAGTCTGACGCTCCAGGCTAACGCGGCAAGGAGGCCCGATCGCCGGATTACTCGGCGGGGCGGTAGGGCTCGGGCGCGGTCATCAGGATGGTGCGGCGCGGGTTGGCGGTCCGGCCGGGGAGCTCGGCGGCGTACTCGGGCCGGGCGCCTCGGCTCAGCTGCGCGGCGTCCTCCAGGTGGGCGAGGGTGGCGCGGCGGGGGTTGGCCGTGGTGCGGAGTACGGGCGTCGTCTTCATCGCGGTGTCGGACCCTTTGTCTGCGGTGGGGCGCGCCCGTGCGGGCGCGGTGGACGGGGTTCCCATTCTGTAAAGCGTCAGGCTAAACATGCAATTCCCTTCGAATGCATGGCGGATTCAACGAACTACGTGTGAGTTTGCTCACCATCAAGGGAGCAAACCGGGCATTACGCACCGCCACGCGAGGTGACCGAAACGGGCATTCCCCCACTGAACGCGCCATTCCGCTCCTGATCATGGCGACTGGGACACCCTCCGCCGTCCACCCCTTCGAGCGGATACGCCCGATTCCTCCGTGATCATGTTCTACGTGGGGTGACCTGGCGGGCACGCGTTGTCATGGCCTTCGCGCCACGCCCGGCGGACCTTGTTGGAGATCCGGCACTGTGCTGGAATTCCACGCACCGCCGCGGGTTTCAAGCCGGCGCGCAGGGGGCGCAACGCAGCGCCGGCCGAGTGGCGGGGATAGGGGGATCTGCGCCGGTCACCGACGACCACCACGGGGACGCACCGCGTCCCACACGCCGACACCGTCCTCTCCGTTCACGCGGAGGGACGCCTGGTCCAGAGGTTGCGACGCTAGTGCAGGGACGTTTCAAGAGGGATGGCACGGGCTCTTCCCAGGCCCGCAAGGGCCGAGGGGAAGCTTCGGCGGAGCAGGAGCCGCGTGCCGGGACCCAGCACGGCTCCCCGGCCCCGCACCCCCAGAAGCCGGGGAAGGGCGACGGCTCCGACGGTGCCGCGCGCGGTACCGCCGCGGACGCCGCCGCCGAGCAGGCCCCGCTGCCCAAGCTCCAGGCCGAGAACCAGGTCGGGCCCCGAATAGCCCTGCGCAACTGGCGCATCTCCACCCGCCTGGTCGCCCTGCTGACCCTCCCCGTGGTCGCGGCGACCAGCCTCGGTGGCATCCGTATCAACGAGTCCTTGCAGGACATCGAGCAGCTGGATCACATGCAGCTGCTCACCGAGCTGACCAAGGAAGCCACCAAGTTCGCCGAGGCCCTCCAGGAGGAGCGCGACCACTCCGCCGGTCCGCTCGCCAACGGCAAGTCGCCCGGCGACTACCAGGTCGACACCCCGCGCAAGAAGACCGACCGCGCCTACACGGCCTTCCTGGAGGCCACCAACGCGATCCCGGCGACCGAGGACGACGAGTCCCTGCGCAGCATCCGGCAGAACGTCAACCAGATCGCCTCGCAGGTCAACGAGCTGCACGGGATCCGCGCCGCCGCGTACAAGAAGAACGTCGCCCACTCGGTGACGGTCGAGGCCTACAGCCGGCTGATCCGCTCCCTGCTCAGCCTGTCCCAGGACATGGCGCAGGCCACCAGCAACCCGGAGATGATCAAGCGGACCCGGGCGCTCGCCGCGTTCTCGTCCGCCAAGGAGTACGCCTCCATCCAGCAGGCGATCATCGCCGCCTCGCTGCCCCCGAACGACAGCCGGGCCGCCCGGATCGAGCAGGGCGACCGCCTCTACGGCGACGCCGCGCTCAGCAGCGAGATCGTCGAGATCAAGTCCTTCAAGGCGATCTACGAGTCGACCGGCGGCGACGCCGAGGAGCTCACCGCCTCGCTGACCAACGGCAACCCCTCGATCGAGGCCGCCGACAACTACGCGCAGCGGATGCTGAAGTCCGACCGCGGCCTGCCCGACGTCAAGCGCGGTTACCTGAACTTCACCGACGAGTACGGCACCAAGATGCGTGCCATGAACACCATCGAGGCGACGCTGCTCGGCGAGATGGAGACCAAGGCGCGTGAGCTGCGCCAGGAGTCGCAGCGCGACGCCATCATCAACGGTGCGCTGATCCTCCTCGTCCTCGGCGTCTCGCTCGTCGGTGCCTTCGTCGTGGCCCGGTCCATGATCCGCTCGCTGCGCCGGCTCCAGGACACCGCCACCAAGGTCGCCCAGGAACGCCTGCCCGAGCTGGTCAAGCAGCTCTCCGAGACCGACCCGCAGGACGTGGACACCTCCGTCGAGTCGGTCGGTGTGCACTCCCGCGACGAGATCGGCCAGGTGGCCGCGGCCTTCGACGACGTGCACCGCGAGGCGGTCCGCCTCGCCGCCGAGCAGGCCCTCCTGCGGGGCAACGTCAACGCGATGTTCACCAACCTCTCGCGCCGTTCCCAGGGCCTCATCCAGCGTCAGCTCTCGCTGATCTCCGAGCTCGAGTCCCGCGAGGCCGACCCGGACCAGCTGTCCTCGCTGTTCAAGCTCGACCACCTGGCGACCCGTATGCGCCGGAACGGCGAGAACCTCCTCGTCCTCGCGGGCGAGGAGCCCGGCCGCCGCTGGACCCGCCCGGTCCCGCTGGTCGACGTCCTGCGCGCCGCCGCCTCCGAGGTGGAGCAGTACGAGCGCATCGAGCTGGCCGCGGTCCCCGCGACCGAGGTCGCCGGCCGGGTCGTCAACGACCTCGTCCACCTGCTCGCCGAGCTGCTGGAGAACGCCACCTCGTTCTCCTCGCCGCAGACCAAGGTCCGGGTCACCGGTCACGCCCTGCCCGACGGCCGGGTGCTCGTCGAGATCCACGACACCGGCATCGGCCTCTCCCCCGAGGACCTCGCCGCGATCAACGAGCGGCTCGCCTCGCCGCCCACCGTGGACGTCTCCGTCTCCCGCCGCATGGGTCTGTTCGTGGTCGGCCGCCTGTCCCTGCGGCACGGCATCCGGATCCAGCTGCGCCCCTCCGACTCGGGCGGCACCACCGCGCTCGTCATGCTTCCGGTCGACGTCGCCCACGGCGGCAAGAAGCCCGCGCCGAAGGCCGGTCCCGGCGGCCAGGGCGCCGCTGCCCAGGGCGGGTCCGCCCCGGGCGGCCGCCTCGCCGGCGCTCCCGGCGCGGCCGGCGGCCCCGGTGCCCCCGGCGGACGGCCGGGCGGAGCCCCGAACGCGCCGGGCGGCCGGCTCGGTGCCGGTGCGGCCCGTACGGCGCTGCCCGGCCGGGACGTCGCCCCGAACGGCCCGCAGGGCCAGGACGGTCAGGCCCCGGGCGGCCCGAACCTGTTCCAGGAGCGGCCGCAGGCTCCGGCTCCGGCCCAGGCCCAGGGACCGCAGACCGCGCAGCTGCCGTCCGTTCCGCAGGACCCGCAGCAGCGTCCCGGCCTCGGCGCGCCCGGCGGCCTGGTGGGCGGCGCGCAGAGCGCGATCCCGTCCCGTACGGACGTCTGGGGCGGCCGGCACAGCGCCCCGAGCGACGCCCGGCACGGCCAGAGCGGCCCGAACGGCGGTCAGGGCCCGCAGGCCCAGGCCCCGCAGGAGCCGCGCCCGGCCCAGAACGGCTTCCCGCGCGCCGAGCTCCCCGGCGGCACCTCCCAGCCGCAGCAGCCGCAGCGGCCGCAGGCCGCCAGCTGGGGCAGCAACGACCAGGCCCAGCCGGTCCGCAGGCCGCAGCAGGACATGACGCCGCTGGACGCGCCGCGCGGTCACGAGGAGCCGGCGAACCAGGGCCGTTACGCGCAGCCCGAGGGCCCCGGTTCCACCGGACAGTTCGCCCGGCCGGACTTCGCGTCGCCCCAGCAGGCGCAGCAGGCCCCGCAGGGCTACCAGGGCGGTGCCCAGGACCCGGCGTCCACCGCGCAGTTCCCGCGGCCGGACTTCGGGGCGCCCCAGCAGGCGCAGCGCCGGCACGCGGCCGGCGAGCCGCAGCAGGCGCAGCAGGCGCAACAGGCGCAGCAGCCCCGTCAGCCGCAGCTCCAGCAGCCGCGTCAGCCGGAGGCCCTGCCGCCGGCGGGCGCCGGTGACGGCCGTACCCCGCTGTACGACACGCTGGAGACCAACTGGTTCCGCCAGGAGCAGGGCCAGGGTCAGGGCCAGTCGCCCGCCCCGGCCGCGCCCCAGGACCCGTCGCGGGGCGTGCCGGACGCCGAGCGGACGATGCAGACACCCGTGGTCGCGCAGCGTCCCGGAACGACCGCCCCGCAGCGCCCCGGAACGAGCGCCCCGCAGCGCCCCGGAACGAGCGCGCCTCAGCGGCCCGGGACGGCCGTCCCGCAGCAGCCCGAGGCCGGGCGGCAGAACACCAACGGCGGGGCCGCCTGGCGGACCTCGCCCAACGACGAGCTGGTGCGCCAGGCCGAGCGGGTGCGCAAGCCCGCGGCCGGCGGTGTCACCACCTCCGGGCTTCCGCGGCGCGTGCCGCGGGCCAACCTCGTGCCCGGGACCGCCCAGGAGCAGGCCCACACGGCCGGCCCCCAGGTGTCCCGCGCACCCGACGACGTCCGCGGCCGGCTCACCAACCTGCGCCGCGGTATCCAGCAGGGCCGGCAGGCGGGCAACTCCACCACGGGTTCCTTCAATCTCGGTCCGACCCAGCAGCAGGAGCGATAGTTGAGCGCGATGAGCCAGGCGGCGCAGAACCTGAACTGGTTGATCACCAACTTCGTGGACAACACCCCCGGGGTGTCCCACACGGTGGTGGTCTCCGCCGACGGACTGCTGCTTGCCATGTCCGAAGGGTTCCCCCGTGACCGTGCCGACCAGCTGGCGGCGGTCGCGTCCGGGCTGACCTCGCTGACCGCGGGGGCGTCCCGGATCTTCGAGGGCGGGCCCGTCGCCCAGACCGTCGTGGAGATGGAGCGCGGCTTCCTCTTCCTGATGTCGGTCTCGGACGGCTCCTCGCTGGCCGTGCTCGCCCACCCGGAGTGCGACATCGGCCTCGTGGGTTACGAGATGGCGCTCCTCGTGGACCGGGCGGGCTCCGTGCTCACCCCGGACCTGCGGGCCGAGCTCCAGGGCAGCCTGCTCCACTAGCCCGGCTCCTCGTACCCGTATCCGAAACGACACGCCGCAGGGCGGTGCGCCCCTCCGCACCGCCCCGTACCGTTCACCGTCCGGCCGCCCCACCCGGCCCCCCCCCCGCCCCCCCAAAACAGAGACCCCCCCCGCGGGACCGCCGCAGGGTGTATTTAACCCCCCCCCCCCCCGCAACAACCACTACGCGCGCCGCTAG